>JBEKXE010000072.1:0-22707 GCA_049512335.1 Candidatus Lustribacter sp. | reverse complement strand
GGCTTCCGACTAAATGCCTCAATAAAAAAAGCCTCAGCGCTTGCTGAAGCCTTCTCCAATTGGTTGGGCAGGCACGGGTTGAACCTGGTTGTTCGCGGCTAGGTGGCTAGGCCGCAGCAATGCGCCTCTACTGCGACTGCCTACTTCCAGCTCCGCGCCGGTCCACTCCAGCCGTACGACCCGGTCCGGATCGGTCCGCTCGAGTTTTCTGCGATCATTACATGGTCGTACCCCGTTAGCTCCGGTCGCGCGTACGCGAGGAATTGGCTAATTTGCGAGTTGGTCGTGGAGCCCTCGGCGCGCATCTGTTCGAGGGCCGTCTGAACACCTTGCCGCTCGAGCTTCAGCGACTCGCCATCACTTTCGAGCTCGGCGTGCCTTGCAGCCGCGCGAGCATCGCCTGCTGCGCGGGCACAACACAAGCAGCAATGATGGCCGTAACGAGAAGTAGCGTGCGAGATACTCCAAAGACGTCTTGCGAAACGTGCATGTTGACGTTCTCCTTAGTATTCTTGCAAGGTCAACTCAATCTACAGGTCACGGCATTCGCTTGTCAACGCGCAGCGCCATGGGTAACAAAAGTCAACGTTTTCAATATTGCGCCGAACAGGTCGTGCGATCATATTCGAATCGCAATTGACGTTCGTCATGCTTACTTTTCTTGCTGAGTTGATCTCGCAGGACGGGTGCACGCGAATTCAAATAGCGGTGCATGAGTTCGTGCATCCGTCGTTGCGCCTTTCTGGCCATGTTCGTCGTCGTATCGTGGTTGCCGGCATCGGCGGCCGGTGGAAATGCGAGCCCACCGTTCGTCGTTACTGCAAGCGCCGGTCCGGCGGCCGGATCGCACATCATCGCGACAGTGACGCGAGCGATCGGCAAAACGAGCGTGATGCTGCCGGCGGCACTCGTCCCGGCACTCGAGCCGGGGGACATCGTCGACGTTGATTTTCCAGACTATCGGCGGCCGCCAAGTACCGTGAACTACCACGTCAACGCCGCGTTCATCACCGAAACGGCGCGCCAGCATTGGCTCTTCGAACGCAGCAGCTCGGCGGACCAGCTCTTTGCCAACCCTCGCCAGCGCAAGAGGAAGAGCAAGGCCGCTCCACCGTCCGGGCACATCCACTTCGTCTACGGCACCGGCAGCGACCGCGGCATCCCGATCTTCTTCGTCGTCCCGGAGGACGCGAAAACGCGCGGCGTCGACGGGGTACGCGACTACGTGGGCGCGCATCCGACCGATTTCGTCGACATGTCGGAGGGAACCAATGACGCGGTCGAGCGCTACAGTTTCCTGAACGACTTCCTCTCCTCGCTCGGCAGCGGATCGATCGATCCGGTGAGCGCGCAGTATCGTATCGAATCCGTAGCCCAGAGCCTGGGAGTCAGCCCGGCGACGATCGATGCGTGCTACGTTGCGGGCGAACCGTCGGCGGAGGTCAGCAACTGCGTCCAGCAGGCGATCAACGCCACGGTGTATCAAACGAACTTCGCCGCACCCACGCAAGCCCAGTTCCTCGGCGGCGTGGCCGGCGCCGCGAGCCCGCTGAGCTACACACCCTACATCGCCTCGCTGCTGACGGTATGGCACCTGTTCGTGAAAACAGGTCACCTCGAATACGAATATTTGCCCACGACCATCACGTTGGCCGACCCGTCGACGGCACGCCGGGACGAGTTGCTGATGGGCTTGAAAGTCCCGACGATTCGCCCGCCGGCCGCCTACTCCGACGTGCTGTTCTTCACGATCGGCGACCCTCAAGCGTCGGAGCACGCCCCGCTCGTGGTGAGCGACGCACCCGCCGCCGGCGTGTGCGAACGAGCGGATCGTTTCAGCGTCCCGCTGCACTTCGACCACACGTCACGCTATGTGAACAATGCCGCCCTGCTCGTTACTCCCGACGGCCGGCCGTCGTATAGTATTGCCCTCGACCCGCGAACGCTCGCGGCGCCGGTCGTCAACCGCTCGCGTTTCGAACCGAGCGCGGACAGTGGGTATACCGTCGCCTTACAGGGACGATTCGGGTTCGACCCAATCGCGCGCGGGGCGATCCGCCTCGCCTTCCCCAACGCTGCGCCGTGGACCATCGCGGCCGTTCCGAATCATCCGCCGGTCGCCGGCACGACGCTGGACATCGTCGCGTCATCGGCGTCGGCCGCATGTCTTTCCCGCGCGGAAATGCAGATCGGCAGCGCGGCGCCCATCGTGTTGACGGCGACGCAACTCGACGCCAAGCGCGTCGAACTGTACGGCACCCTGGCGGACGCCCCCGCGGGGCCGGCGCAGATCCGCTTCTATGAAGACGACCCGCGCGCCGGGCGCACGTTCGAGACGGCGGACGCGCTAGCGATCCAGCCGCCGCCGGCTCACGTCGACGCAGCATCCGCCGTCGCATCGTTGGGCGACGCCTTCATAAGGCTGACCGGCTCGGGTCTCGAACGCGTGCGCGGCGTCATCGTAAACGGTGCGACCTACTTCAAGGAAGCCACCGCGACCGCCACCGCGGCGTGCTTCGACGGACCACCGCTCGGGGGCGCGGGGCTCGTCGCCGGCCAACAGATCACGGCTCAACTCGTAAACGACGGAAACGCCGCCGGCCAAGTCTTTCCCGTAACGCTCGCGGCCGCGCGGCCGTCGCTTGCGTCCGCGGTCACTGCCGCATCAGCATCGGCGCCGCACCTCGAGACGAGCCCGCTCATCGTCACCTTGTCCACGAGCGGCGCTACTCTTCCGCGGCAGGTCGCGGTTCGCGTTCGGCAGGCCGGCACGGCGCCGGCGACACCGTGCGACGCGTCCCTCCCTGACCCGACGGCGGCCCCCATTGCCGATGCGGACGTCCACGTGCGCACCGCCGGCACCGTAGAGGTTGATTTTCACCCCGGCGTGCTCCACGACCGGGCATTCGGAACGCTGCAAATGCAGGTGGTCGACAGCGCAACCGGGATCGGAAGCAACTGGGTGGCATTGCCGGGAACGTTCGCGCGCGCGCCGGATGTGAAGCAGATCGCCTGTCCGTCCGGCACGACCGCGATGTGCCGGCTGTATGGGACGGATCTCGCCGCGATCGATGCCGTTGCTGACGCATCCGGAGCCTATGTCCCGGTGGGCCTCGACTGCCCGCCGACCGACAAGGGCCTGGCGTGCGTGTACGTGCCGCATGTCGCGCACTACACGCTGCGACTGATCGACGCCGCCACCATCGAGCGTCTTCCGGACGAACTCATCGCGAACGCACCCGGCGAGTAACGAGAGCCCCAACGCAAGAAGGCCGCCGACGGTACGAACGGCGGCCTTCTTGCGCTGGGTGGGCTTCACCTACGAACTCGCCCGAGAGGTAGTCTAGCAGCACCCCGGGTCGCCTGCACGCTGCAGAACTGTTTCGTTTCTGCAAAAACGAAACACTCGTTACTCAACCGCGAATCTTCCCTCGCTGCGCTTGACGCAGGTTGCAACTGCCACCGGCACGGTCAAAGAAGTCGTCGCCCGGGCAGTTGCGGAGCTCGAAAAAGCGGGCGCTATTCGCCGCGTACGCGGACGTATCGCCCTCATCGATCGCGGCAAACTCGACGCGTTCGACTTCTAGGAGGACACCCGTCCGGCGGTGCGGGACAATCTCCGGTACGAGGAGACTGGAATGCTTTCTGCAGCCGAAAACGAGTTACTCACCCGGGTCGAGGGCACGGCGCCGATGGGGCAGCTGTTCCGATGCTATTGGCTGCCGATGTTGCTCAGCGAAGAGATTGCCGAACCGGACGGAGCGCCGGCGGCGATCACGGTGCTGGGCCAAGAGCTGGTTGCATTCCGCGACACCAACGGCCGCGTCGGCGTCCTGAACGCCGGCTGCCCGCATCGCCTCTCTTCGCTCGTGCTCGGGCGCAACGAAGAGTGCGGCATCCGCTGCGTGTACCACGGCTGGAAGTTTGACGTCGACGGCAACTGCACGGACATGCCGACGGAGCCCGACGACCGCGGGTTCAAGGATCGCCTCAAAGCCGTCGCCTACCCGGTCCGCGAAGCGGCCGGGATGGTGTGGGCCTATCTCGGCCCGCGCGAGCACGAGCCGCCGTTTCCGGCTTTTCCGTGGACCGCGTATCCGGGCAATCAGGTCGGCGTCGCGAAATCCGGCTACCGCACGAATTACTTGCAGGCGGTCGAAGGCGCAATCGACTCGGCCCATTCATGGTATCTGCACAGCGGCAGCTCGCGCGATTGGGACAAACGCTTCGAGCTCTCCAGCGACGCGTCGCCGCGGCTCGAAGCGGAAGACACGCCGTACGGCTTCCGCTACGCCGCCACGCGCGTGCCGAACGTCGATCCCGAAACGACGAAGTATACGCGCGTGACGATCTTCAACGTCCCGTCGACGTCGACGATTCCGCCGCCGCTCGATCCGAATCTGCCGGCGCATACCTCGATCTTCGTGCCGATCGACGACGAGAACACGATGCTCTTCGACGTGTACCACAGCCAGAACGGCACGCCGGTCGATCCGCTCGCGCTGCGCCGCCGCTTGAAAGTCGAGCCGGGCGTCGACCTCGACGAGGACTGGTTCTTCCGCGGCGGCCGCAAGAACCGCTGGAATCAAAACCGCGCGGCGATGAAGACCGGCAGCTATACCGGCATCGCGGGGTTTCAGAATCAAGACACGGCGGCGGTCGAGTCGATGGGCGCGATCTCGGATCGCACGCAAGAGCATCTGGGCCAGTCCGACGTCGCGATCATTCGCATGCGCCGCCGTCTCGCCGAGGCGGTGAAGAGTTTCCAGGCCGGCAACACGCCGCCGGGACTCGACGGCAGCACCGACTACGCGCTCATCCGCAGCGCGCAGAGCGTGATCCCCAAGGACATGCCCTGGCAAGAGATGGTCCCTTCGACAAGCGTAGGGGCTACCGCCGCTCGGTAAAGCCCCGGTAGATGCGAATCAGCGTTTCCTTTTGATCCGTGGTGAGCTCCGGATCGAGCTTGATCGCGTCCTCGACCGTCTGCCCGCCGTCCGCACCGGCGGGCTTTTCATCCAGCAGCCCGGCTTGCGCGTACATCGCCTCGGCCGAGATGCGCAGCGCCGACGCGATGTTCTTCAGCACGTCGGCCGACGGTTTGTACATGCCGCGTTCGATCTGGCCCAAGTAGGGGTTCGAGATGTCGGCCATGTCGGCGAGCTGCCGCAGCGACAGGTTGGCCAGCTCGCGCTGGGCCTTGATGAACTCGCCGAGATTCTTCCAGTTGTCGTTCACGCGCGTTTCCGTTTGCGCGCCGGCCTCTTGCGTGCGAGAGGATCGTAGGGCGCCGCCGTCTCGTTGCGCACGTACGCACCCGGCGCCGCCTCGCCCGGTGGAAGCTTGGCCGGCTCGACCATCGGCCCGGCGTGCGCGTCGGCCCAGATCGCCCAATCTTCCCACCACGTGCCGGCGTGGCGGGTCGCGGCCGCGCGCCACTCGTCGGCCGTGCGGTCGTGGCCCGGTTCGTCCAGCGTCCAGTGCTCGGATTTCGCGCCGCCGGGCGGGTTGACGATGCCCGCGATGTGCCCGGAATTGGTGAGCGTGAAGCGCACGTCGTTGCTGCCGACCACTTGGATCGTGCGGTACGCCGAGCGCCACGGCGCGATGTGGTCCGTCTCCGCGCCGACGACGTAGAGCGGGTTGGCGATTGCGCCCAGATCGATCGGCACGCCGCCGATCGCGAACCGGCCCGGCTCGACCAGCGAGTTACGCAGGTAGCACGCGCGCAGATACTGCGAGTGCATCTCGGCCGGCATGCGCGTGGAATCCGCGTTCCAGGCCAGGATGTCGAACGCCGGCGGGTTCTTCCCCTGGAACCAGTTGTTGACCACGTAGCTCCAGACCAAATCGTTGGCACGCATCCAGTTGAACGTGCCGGCCATCTCGGTCGATTCGAGGTAGCCCCGCTCCCCCATCGCCTTCTCGAGCCGCGCGATCGAGCTCTCGTCGGTGAACACGCCGAGCTCACCCGGTTCGCTGAAATCGACCAGCGTGTTCGTCAGCGTCGCGCTTGCGATGCGATCGCCCTCGCCGCGTGCCGCCAGATACGCCATCGCCAGCACGGTCATCGTGCCGCCGAGGCACAGCGCCGCGATGTTGGTGCGGCGGCGGCCGGTGATCCGCTCCACGACGCCCAGCGCGGCCAAGATGCCGTCGCGCAAGTAATCTTCCAGTTGCAGCGAGGCCATCGAGGCGTCGGGATTGCGGTAGCTGATCGCAAACGTTTGGTGGCCGTGCAGCACCGCCCACTCGATGAACGACCGCCCGGGCGCGAGGTCCATCACGTAATACTTGTTGATCCACGGCGGACTGCACAACAGCGGGATCTCGTGCACCTGTGCGGTCTGCGGCTCGTAGGCGATCAGCTCGATGAGCGCGTTGCGGAACACGATGCGGCCCGGCGTCGCGGCCAGGTTCACGCCCAGCTTGAACGGGGTCGTATCGACTTGGCGCGGCATCCCGTCGTTGTCGCGCAGATCCTGGGTGAAGTTCTGCATCCCGCGCACGAGGCTCATGCCGCCGGTCTCCATCGCCTCGCGCAGCACGGCCGGATTGAGCCAGGGCACGTTGCTCGGCGCGAACGCGTCGCACATCAGCTGCATCGCGAACTTGGCCTTGCGCCGCGTCGCTTCGGGCAAGCGTGACGACTCGACCAAGGCCATCGCCGCCCGCGCCTGCTCGAGGTACGCCTCCGCAAAGCCGAGGAAGAACGGGTTGCGCTTCCAGCCCGGATCGGCGAAGCGTTTGTCCTTGGTCGCCGCGGACGTTTCGTTCTCGGTGCCGCCGTTCAGCCGGCGCAGCAAATTCAAGCCCGCGCTTTGCTGCGCGATCGCCATCTGCGACATCCACATCGTCGCGTTGAGCGGATCGCTCATCGACTCGTTGATGACGGCTTGCAACGCTTCGCCGAGCGCCTGCGGATCGAGCCCGGCGACATCGAAGCCGTACTGCAGCTCCTCGGGCGGAATGTTCACATGTCGAGCCCGCCGTTGACCGTGTACACGGCCCCGGTGATGTAGCTCGACTCGTCCTCGAGCAGAAAACCGACCACGCGCGCGACTTCGTGGGGGCTTCCCAAACGCCGCTGCGGGATCTTCTCGACGATCTTCTGCAGCACGGCTTGCGGGATGGCGGCGACCATCTCGGTTTCGATGAACCCCGGCGCGACGCAGTTGATCGTGATGCCGCGCTGCGACATCTCGAGCGCCAGGCTCTTCGTCAACCCGACGAGGCCCGCTTTCGAAGCCGCGTAGTTCGCTTGACCGACGTTGCCGGTCTCGCCGATCACCGAGCTGATGTTCACGATGCGGCCCGAGCCGCGTTCGATCATGTGCTCGAGCACCGCTTTGGTCATCGCGAACGCGCCGAAGAGGTTGACACCGAGCACGTTGTGCCAATCGTCGACCGTCATCTTGCGCACGGTTTTGTCGACCGTGATGCCCGCGTTGTTGACGAGGAAGTCGACGCGGCCGTGTTCTTTGAGCACCTCGGCCACCACGCGGTTGCAGTCCTCGGCTTCATCGACGCGGCCTTGGTGCAGCGTCACCTTGGCGCCGGCTGCCTTGAGTTCGTCGCGCAGCTTGCCGGCCGCCGCGGAATCGCGGCTGTAGCCGGCGGCGACCGTTGCGCCGCCTTTGGCCAGCAGTGTGGTGATGGCGGCGCCGATGCCGCGCGTTCCGCCGGTGACGATAGCGACCTTGCCGTCGAAAACCATCTGCTCCGCCCTTCGCGTTGGAGTTTTCTGTTCGACGGTTGTACTACGGGCTGCGAGGATCACCTAGCTCGCAGCCCGTGGTTATGATTGGTTTAAACGGCAGCCGGCGTGAAGATGTCGGCGAGTTCTTTCGCGTAGGCTTTCTGCTGCGCGACGACCTTGTCGACGAACTTGGTGTTCAGCTCGGTCAGCTCGGCAACGGTCGGGACGCCTTCGATGGCGGGGAACGCCGGGACTTTCGGCATCTTCTCGACCATCTCGCGGGCGACGGTCAGGGACTGGAGGTACGCATTTTGGACGGCCTTGAGCGACTCGAGGGTCTGCTCTTGCATTTGGGCGAGGATCTCGGTGTAGGTGGCGGGCATGACGGCCTTTCTCGGGCGGGGGGGTGTGCTAAGTATACACAGCACCCGCGTGATTTGTCAAGCTCCGCCCTTGGCCTTGCCCAGCCGGGCCGCCCGGCGGGCCAGTTGCTCGGCGATCTCGCTTTTGAGCCCCTCGCTGTCCGTGATCAGCGAGGCCATGTTGTGCATGGTCGCCAGAATGGCGATCTCTTGCACCCGCGGGTCGACCTGTTCGTAGCGGAAGGCGGTCGGCAGCATCGAGCGCATCGCGGCATTCCAGGCGAGAAACCAGCCGGTGGGGTCGGTCGGATCGAAGCGTGGGAGATCCATGTCGTGGGTTTTCACCCCCGCGGGCCGAAGGCCTCATCACCCCACCACTACGAGGTTCACGAATGGCGCTCACCGAGGAACAGAATCGCCGCCTGACCCAGGTCGGTCCCGGCACACCCGGCGGCAACTTGCTGCGGCGGTACTGGATGCCGCTGTGTCCGGCGAGCGAGATCACGCCCGAGCAGCCGCTGCGGCAAATTCGCATTCTCGGCGAGGACCTGGTGGTCTACCGCGACGGTTCGGGCCGCTACGGACTCGTGCCGGAGCAGTGCCCGCATCGCGGCGCCTCGCTCGCCTACGGGTTCATCGAAGAAGACGGCATCCGCTGTCCGTATCACGGCTGGAAATTCGACACCTCCGGCGCGTGCGTCGAGCAGCCGTTCGAACCGCATCCCGAAAAATTGATGAAGCTCGCGTGCCGGCCGCCGTACGCCGTGCAAGCGCTGGCCGGACTGTTATGGGGCTACATGGGCCCGCTGCCCGCGCCGCTGCTGCCGCGCTGGGAGATGCTGGTCAGCGATCAGGGCACGCGCTCGATCGTCGTGCTGCCGCTGCACGAATGCAACTGGCTGCAAGCGCAAGAGAACTCGGTCGACCCCGTGCACACCTACTACCTCCACGCGCAAACGCTGCTGCGTCAGCCGGAGGAAGTACGCTCCGAGAACGCCGGGGCGATCGCCTATTTCGCGCGGCCGATCACCGAGTACGACTTCGAGCTCGAGCATCACCCGGCGTGGACGGGCATCCGCAAGGTGCGGCATTACGGCGGCGACAACCCGCAGATCGAGCACGGGCACCCGGCGGTGTTTCCGAATATCCTCGTCGCGCCGCAGAGCGGTGCCATGGTGATGCACTTCCGCGTCCCGGTCGACGACACGCACACGCGCATCTTCTGGGTCGAGTTCACCGCCTCCAAGAACGACGAGAGCGTGGTACAACCCGACGACCAGATCCCGGTGACGTACGAAGCCCATCCGCGCCGGCCCGACGGCCGCTACACGCTGCGCACCTTCATCTCACAAGACCTGATGGCGTGGGAGACGCAAGGCAAGGTCTACAACCGCTCGAGCGAACTGCTCGGCGCCTCGGATCGCGGCGTCACGATGCTGCGCAAGCTGTTGCGCGAGCAGATCGACCTGGTCGAGGCCGGCGGCGAACCGGTCGGGATCATCCGCGACCCGGCCCTCAACGAGATCGTCACCTTCGGCACTCTCGACGATCCCAGCCGCCAGCGCAACCCGGTATCCGCTTGAGCCGGCTGAGTCTCAGCTTTGCGTGCGGTCGTTACGACCGCACCGAAGCCTTGCGCACGGGCGAGGTCCAAATCGAGGGCGTCGACCTCAACTACATCCCGATCGAGTCGCCGCGGGCGATTTTCGACCGCATGGTCGGGGGGCTCGAGTTCGACGTTTCGGAGCTCTCCGGTTCGGAATTCATCTGCCTGACCGCGGCGGGGAAATGTCCGTTCATCGCCATCCCGGTGTTTCCGTCGCGGATGTTCCGGCACGGCTTCATCTTCATCAATAAGAAGGCGGGAATTACCAAACCGAAGGATCTCGAGGGCAAGCGTGTCGGCGTCGCGCTGTACACGCAGACGGCGGCGATCTGGATTCGCGGCCACCTCAAGCACCAGTACGGCGTCGACACCAGCACGTTCCATTGGGTGCAAGGCGGCGTCGAGCTTGCCGGCACGCACGGTAAACCGCACGCGTTGCCGCTGCTGAAACCCGTCGCGATCGAGGAAAACGAGAAACCCGACTCGCTGGGGCAGTTGCTCGCCAAGGGTGAGATCGACGCGCTCATCGGTTCGCGGGCACCGCTCACGTTGGGAAAGGATCCCAACGTCGCGCGACTCTTTCCCGACTACCGCGCGGTCGAACGCGAGTTCTACCTCAAAACGAAGATCTTCCCGATTATGCATCTGGTGGCGATCCGCAAAGACATCCACGAGAAGCACCCGTGGGTTGCGAACAGCTTCTACAAGGCTTTCGTCGAAGCCAAACAGTGGGCGCTCGCGCGGATGCACTTCGCCGGTTCGCAGAACACGATGTTCCCGTGGCAGAATCCCGACGTCGACGAGATCGACGAGCTGTTCGGCGGCGATCCGTGGCCGTACGGCGTCGAGCCGAACCGTCCGACGCTCGAAGCACTGATGACCTACATGGTCGAGCAAGACTTCATCCCGAAAGCGATCCCGATCGACGACCTGTTCTACCCGCTGCCGGGCGCGATGGGCTACTGAGGGCCGCACGGCCCGATGCGCCTGCGCTTCGCGTCGCTGCGCGACGACGCTGCGATCGCCGCGATCTACGCGCCGGTCGTCGCCGCGACCGCGATCTCGTTCGAGCTCGTGCCGCCGGACGCGGCCGCGATGCGGGAGCGCATCGCGGCGCAATCGGCCGGCATGCCGTGGATCGTCGCCGAGCTCGATGACGCCGTCGCGGGCTACGCGTACGCGAGCCCGTTCCGCGGGCGTGCGGCCTACCGTTTCGCCGTCGAAGTGACCGTATTCGTGGCCGAAGGCGCGCGCCGCCGCGGCACCGGCGCGGCGTTGTACCGTGCGCTGTTGGCACTGCTCGAACGCCAGGGCTACCGGCGCGCGTTCGCCGGTATCGCGCTGCCCAACGACGCCAGCATCGCCCTGCACCGCGCGGCCGGCTTCACCGCGGCGGGCATCCTGCACGCGGCCGGCTTCAAGTTCGACCGCTGGCACGACGTGGCGTTCTACGAACGCGCACTCGCGCCGCTCGACGTGCCGCGGAGCGATCCGCGCGCCGTCGACCAGCTCGACGCGAGCGAGGTCCACGCTGCGTTCGCGCTAAACGAAGCGCGGTGATGTTTGTACCGGTCGGCGCGCAGATCACGCGGCCGATCGTCATGGGACGGACCGGCACCGTCGTAGCGGGCCATCATCTCGCCGCGCAGGCCGGCCTCGACATGCTGCGGGCGGGCGGCAACGCGATCGATGCCGCCATCGCCGCCGCCGCGGCGCTGGCCGTGCTCAAGCCCGACGCCTGCGGCCTCGGCAGCGATCTGTTTCTGCTCTACGGTGATGCGCGCACCGGTGAGACGCACGCGCTCAACGCCAGCGGCCCGGCGCCGCAAGCCGCGACGCCGGCCGCGTTCCCCAACGGCATCCCCGAACGCGGCTTGCGCGCGAGCGCGGTGCCCGGCGCGGTTCACGGTTGGGAAAATGCGATCACCCGTTTCGGGCGCATGAAGCTCGCCGACGTTCTCGCGCCGGCGATCGCGCTGGCCGGGCGCGGGATGCCGGTCTCGCAGCTGTTTGCCACGACGCTCGCGAGCTACGCCTCGCTGCTGAAGAAGTTTTCGGCCACCGCCGCGATCTTCGCGCAAAACGGGCAAACGCCCAAAGCCGGTGAGCCGCTGGTGCAAGCGGACGCCGCTCGCACGCTGGAAGCGATCGCCGCCGGCGGCGCAGCGGCCTACTACGAGGGCGCCTTCGCGCAGGCGCTCGACGCGTATGCGCGCGAGTCGGGCGCGCTGTTGCGCGCGAGCGACCTGCAGAGCTACCGCAGCGAGTGGCGCGATCCGCTTTGCATGGCGTATCGCGACGTCGAGCTGATCGCGCAGCCGCCGGTTTCGGTGGGGCTCGTCGTGCTCGAATGCCTGAAGATCCTCGAAGCGTCGCCGATCGCGAGCTACGCCGACGGCAGCGCCGATTTCATCCACACGCACGTCGAAGCGATGAAGATCGCGACCGCCGACATGCGCGGACACATCGCCGACCCGGCGTTCGCGTCCCAAGCACCGATCGCGCGGCTGCTCGACCCGGCGTACGCCGCCGCGCGCGAACGCGAGATCGTGCCCGAACGCGCGCAATCGTTCGCGGCGGGCGACCTCGGTGCCCACGTCCCGAGCGACACCAGCTACATCGCGGTGATCGACGGTGACGGCAACGCGGTCTCGATGCTGCAGAGCGTGTTCTCGGTCTTGGGTAGCGGCGAGGTCGTCCCGGGCACCGGCGTCCTGATGAACAACCGTTTGACCGGCTTCTCGCTCGATGCGGGTTCGCTCAACGTGTTGGCGCCGGGAAAGCGAACGCTGCACACGCTCAACCCGCACATGATCCGCCGCAACGGCCGCACGGCGGTGTGCCTCGGCACGCCCGGCGGCTACAGCCAAACGTTTTCGCACACGTTGCTGATCATGCGGCTGATCGAACGCGGGCTCGACGTTCAGCGCGCCGTCGAGGCGCCGCGCTGGTTCGTCACGCCGAGCGGCGAGCTGCACGTCGAGGCGTCGGTCGCGGCCGAGGTTCGCGCGGAGCTCGCGCGCCGCGGCCACACGGTGATCGAAGAGCCGCCGCTCTCGGCCGTCGTCGGCGGCGCCGGCATCGCGCGCATCAACGAGTACGGCGTGCGTGAAGCCGGTGCCGACCCGCGCCGCGAATCGTACGCCCTGGCATACTGACGGATGGACGTCTCCGGAATTGATACGCCGGCGTTGCTGCTCGATCTCGACCGGGTCGAACGCAACCTCGACCGCATGGCGGCGCTGGTGGCAGCCACCCCGGTGAAGCTGCGGCCGCACGCCAAGACGCACAAGACCGCGCGCATCGCGCAGATGCAGCTCGAGCGCGGCGCGATCGGCATCTGCTGCGCGAAGCTCGGCGAGGCCGAGGTGCTCGCCGACGGCGGCATCACGAACGTCCTGATCACGACCGAGCTCGTGGGCGAGCACAAACTGCGCCGGCTGATCGCGCTGGCCGCGCGCGCAACGCCGACGATCGTGGTCGATGATGCCGCTGCCGCCGCCGCGATTTCCGCTGCCGCCGTCGCGGCCGGACTGCGCATCGATACGCTGGTCGACGTCGACGTCGGCCAGCACCGCACCGGGGTTGCGCCCGGCGCGCCGGCCGTCGCGCTCGGCCGGGCGGTCGCCGCGTTACCGGGGCTGCGTTTGCGCGGGCTGCAAGGCTACGAGGGGCACGTCCAGCACGTCGCGACCGTCGCCGAGCGGCGCGCAGCGAATGCCGCCGCGATGCGGCTGCTGTGCGATACGGCCGCCGCGTTTGCCGCGGCCGGTCTCGCGACCGAGGTCGTCACCACCGGCGGCACCGGGACGGCGCTCTTCGCGGCCGAGTTCGGCGCCGTGACCGACGTGCAGCCCGGCTCGTATGTGGTGATGGACGCGCAGTACGGTGACGTAGCGGGCATCGGCTTCGAATCGGCCCTGACCGTGCTCGCCACCGTGATCAGCGTGCGCGAGGGGTGGGCGATCGTCGACGCGGGCCACAAATCGCTCAGCAGCGACGCGGGGTTGCCGCGCGCGCTCGGCGTGGACGCGACGTTCGGTCTCGTCGGCGACGAGCACGGCAAGCTCGTCTTCGACGGCCGCCCGTCGCTCGCGCTCGGTAACACCGTGCAGATTCTGCCCAACCACTGCGATACGACGGTCAACCTTCACGACGCGTTCGTCGTGCACCGCAGCGGCACGTTCGTCGACCGCTGGCCGATCGTCGGCCGCGGGCGGACTACCTAAACTGCGGGACCGGCTCGCCGCGCACGCGCGCGCGCACGGCGGCCGCGCCGGCGTTCATCGCCCGCAGCTTGGCCAGCGCGACGTGCTCCGGAAGGTAACGTAAGCCGCAGTCCGGGTTCACCACGATCTGCGCCGGATCGACGACGGCCAGCGCGCGATCGACGCGCGCCGCGACCTGTTCTGCGGTCTCGACCGTCTCGCTCTTCACGTCGATGACGCCCAAGCCGAGCTTGAACGAGGGCCGGTACTTCTTGAACAGCACGACGTCGTCGTAGCCTTTGCGCGCGAACTCGAGCACGAGCTGGTCGACGTGGGCGTCCATGATGGCGGGAAAGAGAAAATCGTAGTGCCCTTCCCAGGCCGGGCGGGCGTGGCGGTTGCCGTAACAGATATGCAGCGCCCATTCGACGTCGACGCCTTCGGCCACGAGGTTGACGGCCTTGACCGCGAGCGGCACCGCTTCGGGATAGCCGGCCAGAAACGGCTCGTCGATCTGCAGCAACGCCGCGCCCGCCGCCGCCAATTCGCGCGCTTCGTGGTTGAGATAGCGCGCGATGTCGAGCACGAGGTCTTCGCTCTGGGCGTAGCCCTCGTTACGGATGCGCTTGGCGAGCGAGAACGGCCCGGCAAACGAGAATTTGATCGGCCGGTCGGTCCACTCGCGCGTGAACTGGAAGTCGCGTACGAGCCCCAGGCCCGGCAGGTCGTCCGCGCACGGTAACGGCGCGCGCACCGCCGCGTCGAAGTAATCGTAGTAGTGGACCTTGGCCAGCCTCGGCAACTCGATCCCCGGGATGCGTTCGAGGAAATAGTCGATGTCGTTGTCGCGGCGCAGTTCGCCGTCGGAAACGATGTCGATGCCGGCGACCTCTTGGTCTTTGAGCGCGGCCTTGATCGCGGTGTCGTAGATCTCGTTGAGCGACGTGCGGCTGATGCGCCCTTCGTGGAAATCGCTCTTCGCGCGTTCGAGCCACTCGGGTACCGAGTACGATCCGACGACGGTCGTCGGCAAAAGGGTCTCGGTCATTCGCGCACCTCCGCGGTCATCGTCGTGATGTTCGAGCCGGCGCGAAACGCGAACGAGCGGAACGTGACGTCGAATCCGCGCCGGCCGCCCAGCGCGGCGAGCACGTTCCCGTTCACCCAGTTCACGACCGAGCCTTCGTATTTTCCCGGACCGCGAAAACCGGTCCCGTAACCGGCCAGGCTCGTGACGAAGATGTCGTGACATTCGAGCACGCCGTGCGGGTGCAGCAGCGGCAGCGTGTCGACGAAGCTCGCGGCGGCGCCGTTGCTGACGTGCATGCGCAGGTCGCCGTTGGCCTCCATCAGCGGGCGCAGCACCTCACCGCTGATGCCCGGCGCGAACTGGTACTCATCGAGCGGCGGCAGCGCGACGTAGCGCTCCTCGAGGCCGAGCGCCTCCCACACTTTCATCCAAAAGCGCACCGCCGCGTGCGCGCCCGGAAAGCGGCGCGGCTCGGTTTCGGCCAGCAACTCCGGCCCCAGGCGCAACAACCGCGCGACCAGATCGGGCAAATCTTCGGGCGACGCGCCGATGTCCTCGGCGATGGCCGCCGCCGGGCCGGCGGGCAGAAACGCGCGCGTCTCGACTTGGAAGAGATGGCCGTCGATGCGCGCGATCTCGTCGGTCGGCAAGTTATCGTAGACGTTGGAGATGTAGACGAAAAACGTCTTGTATTTCAAGAAGCCGAGCGTGTTCGACGGCTTGGTCGCGTCGAGCACGATCGTGCTGGTGTGGTCTTCGTGGTGGCGTACTTGGGCGCGCGCGACGTCGAGCAGATGCGGCGAGTAATCGCCCATGAGGTAATGCAAGCGCCGGTAGTAGTCGCGGCCGGTTTCGCGGTCGATCTCGAGGAAGGTGTCGAGCCAGACGCGGGCTTGATTGCCGTTGCCGACACCGATCTCGAGCACGTGCAGCTGGTCGGGCAGCGCCCGCCGTTCGGCCAGACCGTCCCAGGTCGCGAACAGCCGCGTGATCGAGTCGCGCGCGCCGGCCGCGTTGCGCGCGTCGCTCTCGCCGCCCGGCAGCGCCTGCTCGTAGGGCCGGCCCGTCACCGCCTCCCACAAGCCGAGCGCTTTCCAATACAGCGCGTTGAAGCTCCAGATCAGGCTCGCGGTGGTGCGGCTCCACGGTTCGAGATAGTGCCGGTCCGACACGTCCCGGCGCGCCAGCGCGCGCGCCATCTCCACGTTGATGTCGTGCTGCTCGCCGGTCGCGCGGCGCAGGTCGACGCCGATCTCCAGCCGCAGCTCGACCGAGCTCCCGTTGAGGATCGGCCGGATCTCGACCGGCTCGCGGAACGAATTCTTGTACTGCACCCAATCGCAGACGATGCGCAGCTTTTCGAGGTCCAGCGTCTCGTCGCCGACCGCGTGCAAGATCGAACCGAGCACGCTCTGCACGAGGGCCTTGCCGTTCCCTTTGCGCAATCGCTCGGTCGGACGCAGCTCAACCAACATGTTCGTTCTCCCGCGCGTGCGCGCGCCGTCCGAGGCCCGCGCGTTCGAGGATCTCGGGCACCAGCGCCTCCGCGCCGAATGCCATGATGTGGACGCCGGCGAGGTCCGGCAGCGCGCGCAGCTCGGCGATCGTTTCGGCGCACATCGCGATGCTCTCATCTCGGACGCGTTCGGGCGGCACCCCGCGCAAACGCTGCTCGACCGCAGGCGGAATGACGATCCCCGGAATCTGCTGCATGCGCTCGAGCGCGCGCAGCGTCGGGATCGGTCCGACCCCCGCGAGCACGGCGCAACGCGACGTGAGGCCCAATTCGCGCGCGGCCTCCATCCACGCCCTGAAGCGCGGGAGGTCGAAAACGTACTGCGTTTGCACGAACTCGGCACCGGCCGCGATCTTCTTCCCCAACCGCTCGGCGCGAAAGGCGAGCGGCGGCGCGAACGGGTTCTCGACCCCGCCGATCAACCACGCCGGCGGCGGCTTGAGCGTTTTTCCCGACAGCAGTTTGCCCTGATCGCGCATCGTGCGAGCGGTCCACAGCAACTGCACCGAATCGATGTCGAACACGCCGCGCGCGTCGGGGTGATCGCCGAACCGCTGATGATCGCCGGTCAGCAGCAGCACGTTCGGAATGCCGAGCGCCCCCGCACCGAGGAGCTCGGACTGCAACGCCAGCCGATTGCGGTCGCGGCACTGCAGCTGCATGACCGGTTCGACGTCCTCGGCCAGCGCGAGCACGCAGCCGGCCAGGCTCGAAACGCGCACCATCGCGCCCTGATTGTCGGTCACGTTCGCCGCGTCGACCCAATCGTGCAGCACGCGCGCCCCGCGGCGCAACACCTCGGCGTCGGCGCTGCGCGGCGGGCTGAGCTCGGCCGTCACGGCGAACCGGCGCTCGCGCAGCGCATCGCGCAGACGGCTGCCGAGCGCGCTCATCGCCTGCCCTGAGCGGTGTCGAAGGGCTGCTCGATCGGCGGCGCAGGGGCGAACGAGGTGTCGGCGCTCCACAGTCCGGCGTCGCGCCCGCGCCAGTAGTTGACCCACGAGCTGCGGCCCCACTCGCGCTGGTCGATCGGCCGCTGCAGGCGGCGCAGGTCGTGCGAACGGCCCGCCCCGGCGGCGCGCTCGTAGGCGATGACCCACACGCAGCGCAGTCCGGGATAGACCTCGCAGTCGCCGTTCGCGGCGACCCCGCCGCAGGGGCCGTTGCGCAGCTCCTTCGGGCAGCTCATCGGACATGCGTAGGCCGTGCTCGGTAGCGCGCATTGCGCGCACATCCGGCAGCCGAACAGGCCGCCCTTGACCGTCTTCTCGATGGCGGTGAAGGTACGGTAGGCCCACGGCGTGCCTTCCAGCCACACTGCCAGCGCGTACCACAGCCGCTGCGGCCGCAGCAGCCGCTGGAGGAGCAGCGCCAAGGGCAGTGAGAGGCGCGGCGGCGTCGGCACCGGCCGGTTCGCGCCGGCGGCTGCGCTTTCGTGAACGGCAGTTTCCACCTTTGGGCCCTCGAATTGAGCATATTCAATGAACCGGGGCGGGTCCACTCCAGCCCGGAATGGCGCCCCGGCATGCCCTGCGAGGCGAGAATTTGCGCCGCGTATCACGACCTGCTATAATTCGTGCTTTCCACTCGTTGACGTGGAGCGAAGATGGAAACCTCGGATACCCAACAACGGCTCGACACCGTGTTGCGTGCCGACGCCCAAGAGGTGGCGCGGCGCACGCTGCGTCACAAATTCGGTCGCCTAAGCAATCGGCGGATCCTCGCTACCCTTCGGGGAGCGCTTCCGCCGGATCTGCAGGGCCGGCTCGCCGACGGCGAGTTACTCGACCGGTGGTTCGCGGAATACGCGGCCGCCGTCGATCGCCTGCGTAGCGAACAGCACTACACCTCCCAAGCGTCCTAACCGCAAGCTCGGCTCTCAACCCGGATTCACCGGGCGTTAATTGAACGCTTGAATTCCCGTTTGCGCGCGGCCCAGGATCAAGCCATGGATATCGTGCGTTCCCTCGTAGGTGTTCACGGCCTCGAGGTTCATCGCGTGCCGGATGACGTGATACTCGTCCGACACGCCGTTGCCGCCGTGCATGTCGCGCGCCACGCGCGCGATCGCCAATGACTTGCCGCACGAGTTGCGTTTGAGCAGCGAGATCATCTCGGGCTGCTCGCGGCCGGCGTCCAGCAACTGACCGAGCCGCAGCGCCGCGTGCAGACCGAGGGTGATCTCGGTCTGCATGTCGGCCAGCTTGATCTGGACGAGTTGCGTCGCGGCGAGCGGCCGGCCGAACTGCACGCGCTCCAGCGTGTACTTGCGGGCCGCATGCCAGCAGAATTCGGCCGCGCCGAGCGCGCCCCAAACGATGCCGTAACGCGCGCGGTTGAGGCAACCGAACGGACCGGCCAGGCCGCGCGCGTTCGGCAACAGGTTGGTCTCCGGGACGAAGACGTTGTCCATGCTGATCATCCCGGTGCTCGAGGCGCGCAAGCTGAACTTGCCCTCGATCTTCGGGGCGCTCAAACCGGTCATGCCCTTCTCCAGGATGAAACCGCGGATCCGGGCGTCGTCATCTTTCGCCCAAACGATGAAGACGTCGGCGATCGGCGAGTTGGTGATCCAGTTCTTCGCGCCGTTGAGCCGGTAGCCGCCTTCGACTTTGGTGGCGCGCGAGCTCATGCTGCCGGGATCGGAACCGTGATCGGGTTCGGTCAAACCGAAGCAGCCGACGAGCTCGCCGGTGGCGAGGCGCGGCAAGAAACGTTCGCGCTGTTCTTCGGTGCCGTAGGTGAAGATCGGGAACATCACCAGGCTCGACTGCACGGAAAGCGCCGAGCGGTATCCGCTGTCGACGCGCTCGATCTCGCGCGCGATCAAACCGTAGGCAACGTAGCTCGTCCCGGCGCAGCCGTACCCGTGAATCGTCGAGCCGAGCAGCCCGAGCGCTCCCATCTCGTTCATGATCGCGCGATCGAAGATCTCGTGACGATTCGCTTCGAGAATGCGCGGCATCAGTTTGGACTGGGCGTAGTCGCGTGCGGTGTCGCGTATCAAACGCTGTTCGTCGGTCAGTAATTCGTCGAAGAGCAGCGGATCGTTCCAGGCAAACGTTTCGACCGAAGGGATCGCGGCCATGGGCGCCAAGTTGGTCCGCGAGCGCAAATTGCCCTTTTTCGCGGGAGCGTAAATGGACCTCGTCAACGACAACGTCGTGCTGCTGGCCGGCGTGACCGGCCGAATCGGCGGAGCTCCCTTGGCAACGTTCGTGAGGGAAGGCGCTCGCGTCGGGGTGATCTCCCGCGAACGTGCACGAGCGCAAGCGAAAATCGACGAGATGCTCGCGCCCGCCGAGCGCGAACGCACGCTGGCGATCGGCGCGGACCTGAACGATCCGGCGTCGTGCGCGGCCGCCGTCGCGGCCTGCGTGAAAGCGTTCGGCCGGCTCGACGCGCTGGTCAACCTCGCCGGCGCGGGCTGGCGGCGCAAGCCGATGACCGAAGCGACGCTCGACGATCTGCGCGAGACGTTGGCCGAAGTCGTGGAAACGGCGTACAACATCTCGCAGGCGGCGCTGCACGCGATGCTCGCCCAAGCCTACCGTGACGGCGCGCGTTCGCGCGGACGCATCGTCACCGTTACGGCGACGTCGGCGCACTCGCCCAATCCGAACTTTTCCGCCTACACCACCGCCAAGGCCGGCGTGAACGCGCTGATGCTCGCGATCGCGCGCGAGTACCGCACGCAAGGGATCGTCGCCAACGCACTCTTGTCGGGCGGCGTCGCCTTCCCGGGCGCCGGCCACTTCCGCTCCGAAGAGCATCGGGCCGCCGCCGTGCAGCCGGACGAGATCGCGGACGCGCTCGTCTTTCTGGCGAGCGACGCGTGCAGCGGGATCAACGGCGCGCTGATCGACATCACCGGGCGCATCGTCGAGCGCGGCAGCTAAGGCGGCGGGCGCGATGGAACCCGAAGAAAAATCGCGCCGAACGAAATGACCCTGACATAAGCGATAAGCTGACCAGCCAAAGCGCGGCCCTCCTCGCAAAACTGTCAGGTAAGTCCTATGATCTCAATTAGCGGCTGCCGAGAAACCTCAAAAGGCGCCCTAATCTGACGGGTTCAAGGTCGCTATCCAGACGTCCAGATAGCGTATAGCGCAAACTGACAAATTGAGCAAACCACGGTAAGGTGGGCGTTTCATCCGGTGCTTGCGGCTCTTGTTAACGCCGACCCTAAGCATATGGCAACCACTTGCCACGAGTGCCAAACCGAATGGCGGTGCTTAGTCGAGTTCGATGAACGCGACGACATACGGTAACGTCTCCACGAAGGCGGCGCGCCAAGCCGGTGGATGTTGCGCGTGAAAACCCGCCCACGTCCTGACGCCGCCGTCCACTCCATGTTGGCGAAGAAAGGTTCCGGCGTGCAGTTCCAGCAGTAGGTGACCGGCCAATACCACGCGTCACAATGCGTGCAACGGAAGAGCAAGAACTCGTGTCGGCTCAGACCTTCCCAAAAACGGAGCGATGACCGCCGGGGCCCGTGTTGCCGGCTGCGATTCGGTCAGTATCGATAGGCGATTCCGACCGTCATCGCCGACGTTCGAATCGTCGCCGGCGCATTGCTGCGGTTGTGCAGGTCTTCGCCGAGGTAGCCGAGGTCGAAGTACAGCCGCGTGTGCGGCTGGCTGATCAACACGCCGGCCCGGTAGTGCGTCGCATGGTAGGTCAAGGCGGTTTGCGCGCCGCCGGGTAAGGCGTAGATCCCGCCGACGTTCGGGAAATATGCGAACCAGCCGTACGGCGCGATCAGGGCGTGCGGATTCGCAGCCAGCATCACGATGTACCCGATCCCGTTCAGCGGCGGATAGCCGGTGTTTGACGTTCGGCCGAACAGCGCCATCCCGGCGAAGAGATGCGGCGCGACGCGCACGCCACCGCCGGAATCGGTTTCGTAGTCGTGAACGACGAAGCCCGGCACGAACGCGGTGCCGGCACCTCCAATCGTCGTGACCCCGGCGCCGGCGAAATGCTGGTAGGCGTCGTTTCGCATGTCGCTATAACTGCCGACCTGAAACCGGCCGGCAATCGTCGTCTCGCTGGTCTGCCACAGTTCGAGAGCATCCATCGATGGACCGCCCGGCGCGAACTCCGAGCGCACGTTCGGCGCCGTCGCAACGCCGAACGCGATGAAAGCAGAAGCGGCCACCAAGAAGCGCGGATGCGGCGATGCGCTGGGGCCGGGTGAAGGCGAGGCGGTCGGCGCCGGGGGAACCTCGGCCGCCCCAGCGGGCGTCGCTCCAAGAAACACGGCAGTTGCCAAAGCAGCGAGGCAGCGCATGAGATACCGCCTCGCTATACCCGCTTTAGCACCTTAGTAAAAGAGGCATCGGTCGTGACGTGTAGCCTGAAAAAGGCTCCGGAAGTAGGTGGGGAATTCTGAGGCCGGGGTCTTCCCCCGATTGTTATCCCGCGGGCGGTCCAGAATTGACGGCCATCGGCCTCGAAGGAGTCCACCCGTGAAGAAGTCCCGGTTCACCGAGACGCAGATCGTCGCCATCCCCAAAGAGCACGCGGCCGGCGTCGCGACCAGGGATCTCTGCCGCAAGCACGGCGTCAGCCCGCCACGTTTTACACTTGGAAGGCCAAGTTCGGCGGCATGGAGGTCAGCGATGTCGCCAAGATGCGGGTCCTTGAGGACGAGAATCGGCGGCCCAAGCGGATCGTCGCCGATCAGGCGCTCAACAGCGACGTCCTGAAGATGGCGGCTTCAGGAAAATACTAACGCCTGGCCCAGAAACGTCGAGTCGTGCAGGCGGCTCGGGATCAATTCGACATTAGCGAAGGCCAAGCGCGCCGATATCTGCGGGGTTTACCGCCGGATGATTCGTTACGTTCGGATCGCCAAGAACGATGCTGAGCTGCGCGCTCGACTCGAAGAACTCGCGGCCGAACGACGGCGCTCGGCTTCCGGAGACTCGCCGTGCTGCTACGCCGCGATGGTCTCGTCGTCGGTTACCGCGATGAACGAGCGGTCCGTTGGACTTCGTCCACGACAGCCTCGAATCAGGTCGTCGAATCGGAACGCTTAACATCGTCGACGACTTCACCCGTGAATGCTTGGCTATCCAAGTCGACACGTCGCTTTCCGGCGTTCGGGTGGCTCATGTTCTGGACGCCATCGGAGAGGTTCGAAGTTATCCCCAAACGCTGGTGATGGATAGCGGGACCGAACTCACGGGCATCGCAATGGTGGCTTGAAAGTCAGACAACGGCTGCCTAGCCGACCGCAGCCAGGACGGGCATCCGGCTACTGCGGCGCTACTGCCGCACC
>JBEKXE010000071.1:0-22822 GCA_049512335.1 Candidatus Lustribacter sp. | reverse complement strand
CGTACGAGCGCGCTGATGTGGCTACCGCCGAGCGCGTGCGTGCCCTTCGCCCACGGCGCTCCGGCGTTGGAGCGGGTGAGCTCCCAGACGCCGTCCACGGTACCGACGAGCAGCCGCAGCGCGGCGTCACCGCGCGACGCCGTGCGTCCGCCCGGTGAAACGCAGACCGTCACACGCTCGCCCGCTCGAAGATCGCGACGAGCTCGTTCGCGATCGGCGAGAACTGGATCTGATGGCGGCGCAGCAAATTCTCGAAGCCTTCGGCGCGAATGCCTTTCTTGCGCTCGAGCGGCAGCTCGATCACGCCGTCCTGGGCGGGATCGCGCCGGAAATTCTTCGGGTCCTCGCCGGCTTCGATGCGGGCCAGCTCGCGCAGCAACATGCGGCGATACAGCGTCACGCCGCGGTCGGTCGAGTTCAGCGCCTCGGTCGTGCGGTCGGCGATCGGTCCCTGCGTTTCCCACGCCATGATGTCCTGCGCGTGAATCGAGTCGAGGATGTACTCGCCGCGTTCGTCACGGATGGGGACGTCGTACTCGTGGACGCGCTCGAAGAAGCGGTCCGGCACCTCGCGGCCGGGCGGGATCACGAACGAGCTGTACCAGTAATGCTGCGTGTGCGTGTCGTCGATCGGCACGCGGAACTGGAACCGGTACTCGTGCCAATCGTCGCCGGCGTTGCCGATCGCCAGCGTGTTCGGAAACACCAACGGGTGACCGATCTTCCAATCGTCGTCCTCTTCGGTGTGACCCTCGAGCACGCGGCGTTTGACGATGCCGTATTCGAACTCGTCGAAGCCGATCTTGAGATGGTGCTTGGCGATCGAGACCTTGACGTTCTCGCTCTCCTTGAGGAACTCGTAGTACTTGCCGTGCAGCCACTCGGTGTGCACCGCGTCGACCGAGTTCTCCATGATCTGCAGCCAATTGCAGTTGACGACGGCCTTGCCGAGGCTGCGAATCGTCCCCGCGGCAACCAGGCCGTCGAGGCGCGGGATCAGCGGCGGCTCGCCGGGCCCGAGATAGCCCCACAGCAGCCCGCCGAGCTGTCGCACCGGATAGCCGGCGTGACGCACGCGCTCGGGATAGGTGCTCTCCGGCGGTTCGTTCGGCATGTCGATGCAGCGCCCGGTACCGTCGAACATCCAGCCGTGGTACGAGCAGCGCAACCCTTCGAACGTCGGAAAACCGTAGGCGAGCGACGCGCCGCGGTGCGGACACTTCTCGCCGATCAGGCCGAACGCGCCGGTGCGATCCTTGTAGAGCACCAGGTTCTCGCCGAGGATGCGCACGCGCTTCGTCCAGCGATCGCTCATCTCGCCGGCCGTTCCCAACGGCTGCCAGTAGCGGCGCAGCAGCGCGCCCATGCGCGAACCGGGACCGATCTCGGTGAGCAGGCGGTTCTCGTCGGCGCTGAGCATGTGCGTCCTCCGCTAAGCAGTGCTTTTCGGGAAATTGGGCCCGGTGTAGCCTGAAGCCTTTGCGCGCTGCGCCGAATTACGGGAACGGTATGGGAATGCGGGGGTCCTCGAAGCGGCAGATCATCGCGGCGCTGGCGCCGATCTACGGCATCACGCTGATCGACGTCTTCGGGTACATGATCATGATCCCGCTGCTGCCGTACTACGCGCAGCGCTTCGGCGCCAGCGGCGTACTCGTCGGCGCACTGCTCGCGACGATGGCCGTCGCCTCCGCAGTGGCCGCGCCGTTTTGGGGTGCGCTGAGCGACCGGATCGGGCGCAAGCCGATCGTCCTCATCTCGCAGTTCATCTCGCTCGCCGGGTATCTGCTCCTCGCCACGGCCATCTCGCTGCCGGCGCTGTTCATCGCGCGCGGCGTGGCGGGGATCGGGGGCGGCAACCTCGGCGTCACGCAGTCGTACATCGCCGACGTGACGCCGGAGGACCAGCGCGACGCGGCCTTCGCGGGCTTCGGCGTCGTCTTCGGCGCGGGCATCGTGCTCGGACCGGTCATCGGCGGCGCGCTCGTGCACGTCGGCTTCTGGCTGCCGTTCGTCGTCTCGGCGGCGATCGAGATCGTCAATATCGTGCTGACCGTGCGCTTTCTGCCGAAGACCGGCGGCAAGCAACGCGAGAAGATCGACGTCGTGCGCACGGCTCGCGACGTGTTTGCGGTGCCGCGTATTCGCGCGCTCATCAGCGTCCACTTTCTGTTCATCTTCGCCGTGACGTTCTTCTTCTCGATCTTCGCGCTCTACGTCAACCGGCGGCTGCACTTCGGGCCCGAGCAGGCCAGTTTCTTGATCGCGATCGCCGGCATCGTGGGCGGCGTGGCGCTGTGGATCGGCGTCGGGCCGCTCGCCCATCGCTACGGCGACCGGGTCGTCGCCCAGGCCGGCTTGGGGATCAGCTTAGCTGCTTACGCACTGCTCGGATTCGCCGGGAATCTCGGCACCTTCGTCGCGGTCCTCGTCATCTGGGCCATCGGCGCGTCATTCATCGAACCGACGATCTCCGCGCTGCTCTCGGCCAGCGCGCCGGAAGACAAACGCGGCGCGACGCTCGGTTTCAACGATCTCATGAGCAACGCGGCCCTGATGCTGGCGCCCGCGCTCGGCGGCTTCATCGTCGACACCAACATCCTCTTGATCGGCCTCGTTCCCGGCCTCGCGATCTTGTCCGGCTTCATCGTGGCGCTGAAGCTCCCGCGGGAGCCCGGATTCCGGTAGGATAATGATAACCCGTCATTCTGTAGTGGAGCCGCTCGAGGAGAATCGACATGTTGAGTGAGGCGGAGAACGAAGTTCTGACGCGCATCGGGCCCGGGACGCGCATGGGCGCATTGATGCGGCGCTACTGGCATCCGGTTGCCGGAGCCGACGAAATGCGCGAGCGCTGGACCAAGCGCATCACGATCCTGGGCGAGGACTTGGTCCTGTTTCGGGATCGCAGCGGGAAGCTTGGGCTGATCGCCGAGCAGTGCCCGCACCGGCGCGCCTCGTTCGCCTACGGGATCCCGACCGAAAACGGCATCCGCTGCCCGTACCACGGCTGGAAGTTCGACGGCACGGGCCAGTGCCTCGAGCAGCCGAACGAGCCCGAAGGCTCGGCGTTCAAAGACAAGGTCACCACGCCGGCCTATCCGGTGAAAGAATTTGCCGGCCTGGTGTGGGCGTATATGGGTCCGCTACCGGCACCGCTGATCCCGGCGCTCGACGGCCTCGTCGCTCCGCGCGCGATCCGGATGTGCGGGGTCACGCGCGTGCGCTCCAATTGGCTGCAGATCCAGGAAAACTCGCTCGACCCCGTGCACACGGAATGGTTGCACGGCCACCTCTACGAGTTCGTCCGCGAACAGAAAGGCATCAAGACGTCGACCGCGTTTTCGCGGCATCACAAGAAGATCGCGTTCGATGAGTTCGAGTACGGCATCGTCAAGCGGCGCTTGATGGAAGGGCAGTCGGAAGACGCGTCCGACTGGACGACCGGTCATCCGGTGCTCTTCCCGAACGTCCTCGCCGTCTCGAGTGGCGACACGACCTTCATGCACTATATGTTTCAGTTTCGCGTGCCGATCGACGATACGACGACCGAGCATTATTGGTACAGCGCGTACACGTTCCCCGAAGGGACGGAGATCCCGCAACACCTGCTCGACCGGGTCCCGGTCTTCCCGGCGCCGCAGCGCAACGCAACCGGCGAGTACGATCTCGAATACGTCTACGGGCAAGATCCGATGGCCTGGGAAACGCAGGGACCGATCGCCCAACGCCATCTCGAGAAGCTGGGCACGACGGACCTCGGCGTGATCATGCTGCGCCAGATGCTGCAACGCGAGCTCGCCAAGGTCGAGCGCGGTGAAGACCCGCTGTGCGTGATCCGCGACCCGGCCAAGAACGTCTGCATCGACCTGCCCAAAGAAATGCACAAAGACATGAACGAAGACGGGTTCGAGTCGATGGTCGACCGCAATATCAATACCCATTCGCCGTTTCGCGATGAGTTGATCGAGGTCTATCTGCGCAGCCGGCGCACCCCGGCCCTAGCATAGTGCTGCGTCGCGCGCTCGCGTATGCCGCACTGCTGTGCGTCATCGCTGCGAGCGCGCCGGCCGCGTTACCCCAGACCAACCTCTCGCCGCTGATCCGCGTCGGCACCGGCACGGACGACCAATCCGTGCCGTTGCTCTATGCCGACAAAGCGGGACTTTACAAGAAGTACGGACTGAACGTTCAGATCGTGAAGGTCCCCGGTGCGGCTGCGGTTGCGGCCGCGCTCGCCGGCGGCTCGCTCGAGATCGGCAAAGGCAGTCCGACCGGCGCCATCACCGCCGTTGCGAAGGGCTTGCCGTTCGTCGTCATCGGCGCGATCTCGTTCTGGGACTCGGCCCGGCCGGATAACGGTCTCATCGTCGGTGCCGCCGGCCCGATCAAAGATGCGAAGGACTTGAGCGGCAAAACGCTCGCCGCGGTCACGCTGGGCGATTTGACGACGCTCGCGACGTTCGCCTGGCTCGAAGCGCGCGGGGTCGACCCGGCGACGATCAAGTGGACCGAGTTGCCGGCGTCGGCGGTGGCCGGCGCGATCGATCAGGGCCGCATCGCCGGTTCGACCGTCTACGAGCCGTATTTCACCGCCGACCTGAACGGCGGCAAGGTCCGTCTTCTGGGCTATCCGTACGACGCGCTGGGGAAGCGCTTCGCGAACGCCGTGCTGTTCGCCAACGGCAGTTGGGCCAACGAGCACGCCGATCTCGTCGCCAAGTTCCTCCACGCGACCCAGGAAGCGGCGACGTACATCGCCGCGCACGGAAGTGAGGTCGCCCCGTTGATGGCCGAGTTCGGCGGGATCGATCCGGCGACGCTTGCGAACATCCGCCACCCGGAACGCGGCGTTCCGATCGAACCGTCCGACCTTCAGCCCGTAATCGACGCCGCCGCAAAATATAACGTCATCCCCAAAGCATTCCCGGCGGCGACGCTGATTTGCAGTTGCGCGCTCAGGTAGCGATCGCGAAAAGTCACGAGCTCGGTATGACGGGGCTACGGCGGACAGCCTGGCGCTGCGACCTTCGTCAGATTTGCCGTAAACCGAAGCAAGACGTAAAATCCGAGCTGACTCGACGCCGAACTCACCGCATCGATCGTGTTCGAGTAGCCGACCTCGACCCCAAGCTCGCGGAACGGATAGTACACTTTGCCTGACACCGTCGAACCTTTTTGCGGCAGCGCTACCCCGATTGGGTCTGCCACGTTGGTGTACGCGACCGTCGCTTGTACGCAGTTCGTGAACGTCAAATATGTCGTCACCGATCCCGGCGAATTGCCGTACGAGCCGAAGTAGCGCGCGGTTCTCGCGATCGCCACGTCTTCGGGAATCGACATGCTCGGCATCGACGAGACTCCGAATCCAAGCGTTTTGCGATTGGCGAAGAACGCCCAGGTTGCAGCGTCGGCCTTCCCGGTCATACACCTACTCGCCGGTAGGGGGCGGCAGTTCGTGACGAAGCCCTGTTGATAACCGGCGTCGAGCTGAAGGTTGAGATCACCAAGGTCTTTGAACCCCAGGACCGGGGAGCGGAGAGCGGCGTTCTGTTGCGACTGCGGCCGCACGATCGCGGAGGTAACCGAAGCTTTCAGCGCTGCGCTGGTCGGATAGACCGCCGCAAAATAGTTCTGGACGAGGCCCTGCTGCATCTCCGCAACGCGGTCCGAGAGCGTTTCGGTCTGAGCTCCGAGATCGAACGACCAGCCGCGCGTTGCGCCGACATCGAACGGAACCGCGAACTGTTCGGAAAGGTCGGTGAAGACGTCGCCATACGGTGTCGTCAAACGCACTCCCAACACATCGACGGAGCTCAGGTGCTCCAACGATCCCGTCCCGTATGACAGCGTGACGTGCCCGACCACGCCCCCGAGGGCGGACAATGCCTGAAGTTTTCCGCCGGTCGGCGAGTAAAAACGGTCGGGCTGCTGAAAGCCGATTGTCTCGGCGGCCTGAACGAACGTTGGAGTCGCTCCGTCCGGCGAAACGATCGTCGTATAGGATCCGGATTCCCCGGCGAATTGCATGTCCGAAGCGTAAGGCGGCTTTAGCGTCGTCGGTGACGTCACGCGCGGATTTTCGTCACGTTGCGTGCTCGCGAAGAAATGCAGCGCGATCGCGCAATAGGGATGTTCGGAGGCACAAACGTCCCGGTAGAAGTTTGAGCCGAGGGCGAGGCCCGATAGGTAGTCCGTATAGGTGCCGTTTGCGACGACCGAATGGAGCAGATCGACGGTCGCAAGGGGAGCGAGCGACGGTGGCGGATCCACTCCGAGCGGTGCCGGGGTCGCCGCTACGCTCGGGGTGGCGATCGTCAGGCCGTAAGCTTCATCGAATTGCCCGCCCTGCTTCAAACCGTAGAAAGCGCCGGTCTTCACGATGTCGGACAAATAGCCGAGCGTATAGCCCGAGGCGAGGCTGCCGACCCTCGTCAGCCGAAAAGGCTCGGAATCGGCGAAGAACCGCAGGTTAGGATCGCCGAGCGCATCGCTCGGCTTGAGAAATGCGAGCAAGGTCTCCGTTCTCGCAACCAGCGACTCCGGACCGGCCGTGGAGATGCGCCCCGCCGGCAGCGGTATGAGCGCGCCGCTGAGAACCTCTGATAGCGCGCGCGAGACCGTCGACTCGGCGTCGTTGTTCCCGGTCGTCGTGGCGGCCATGACGTTTTGATCGTAGTCAAAAAACGCGTCGGTTCCGATTTCGTGCAGCCGCGGCCGGCGCGTCGACGACGGGGGCACGGACTTCCAGATCGGTGCGGACACAAGCGAGAGCGCTCCACTCCGATCCTCGATGGTAAGGTCGATAGCGTGCGCGGCGATCGGGGCCCTCGCACCGTTTGCGAATACGGTGACGTTGAGGCGCGATGAATGCCCGCGGACGCGGAGCACGCTCCACGGAATCACGATCGTTGATTTCCACGAGTGAGCCTCGGGATCGGGACGGGAATAGGCCGGCGTCACCGCTGCGCTGCGTTCGATTGCGAGCACGTACAGGAAGGAGCGGACCATGTCGCATTCAACGGACGGACGCCCGTCGCCCAAAGCGACCTTCACTTTGACCATGACGTCGTTCCGGTCAGGAGTGTTAAGCGTCACGCAGCTGAGTTTCGGCGGGACCTCGAAATCGATCGGCCGCTTGCTGGGCAGTGAGAATTCGACCTCGATCCCCTCCGTTGAGGCTCCGATGCACACGGCCGTGGCCCCGTCAGACGGCGGTGCGAACAACGGCATCCCAAGCCTCTCGAGAGGCCGCGGACATACGAGCGGGGAGCCGGAGGTGGATATTGCGCTCACTTTTCCACCAAAGGCAAGCTGCAGAGTTAACCGGGAGGCTGGGTCGCTAGCGGAAGCCGGGGTGACCGAAACCGCTACGGCCAGCGCTATCCAGAACGGCAAAAAGACAAAACGCCTGAATTGGTGCATCCTCAAGGTTCGCGCGGCTCTTATCTTAGGTCAGCTGCGCGATAACCGACTCGACGACGACGTCGACGAGCACCGGACCGGTCGAACGATGGGCCGCTTCCAGCGCGCCGATCAGGTCCGCCGCGCGCTCGACGCGTTGCGCTGCACAGCCGAAGCCCTTCGCGAGGCTCGCGAAGTCGACATGGCCGATGTCGAAGCTCGGCGAGCGTTTGGAGCCGAAAAGCGCGCTGAAATCCTTCATCGCACCGTAGCCGCCGTTGTTCACGATCACGAACGTGATCGGCAAGCCGTGTTCGACCGCGGTCCACAAGCCCTGGATCCCGTAGTAGCTCGACCCGTCGCCGATCACGGCAACGACGCGCCGGCCGGGCGCCGCCAGCGCAACGCCGGCCGCGGCTGGCAGCCCGTAGCCCAGGCTTCCGCTCGATGCGGCAAAGTAGCTGCCGGGCCGCATCGGCAAGTAATCGTGCAGGATCGGATGCGTCGACGGCGCTTCCTCGGCGACGATCGCATCCGGCGGCATCGTCGCCGCGAGCGATTGCAGCAGATACGCGATCGTGATCGGGTCGCTCGCGGCAACCGCGCCGCGCTGCTGCCGGGTGGCGAGCGGCGTTGCCGCCCGAACGTTCACGCGCGGCAACAGGGCTTCGAGCGCGCCACGCAGACTCGTGATGATCGCGGTGCCGGCGACGGCCCACGACGCGGCATTTGGATCGTCGGTCAGCTGGAAGAGCGCCGTTCCCTCGCCGATGAACGCGCCTTCGGCGTGGATATGGTAGTTGAACACCGGCGCACCCAGCACGACGACCAGGTCGTAGCCGCTCAGTCTGTCGACGACGCCGCTGCGGATGCGGGGCAGCGCGCTCACGAACTGCGGATGCGCCTCCGGAAAGCCGCAGCGGCCGGCCAGTGCGCTCGCGTAGACGTGCGCGCCGGTACGTTCGGCGAGTTGGACCGCAAGATCCGACGCTCCGTCCCGGTCGACGCCCGAGCCGATCACGAGCGCCGGGTTGCGGCTCGCCGCGAACGCGTCGGCCAGCGTGGCGAGTGCCGCCGGATCGGCCACGAAATCGGCATAGACCCGGCGCACCGCGAGGCGCGGCACCTGAGCGTCCCAGTCGTCTTCGGGGATCGAGATGAACGTCGGCCCGAACGGACGCTGCATCGCGAGGTAGTACGCACGAGCGATCGCCGCGGGCACGTCTTGCGCGCGCGCCGGCTCGACGCTCCACTTCACGTACGGCTTCGGCATCGAGGCCGCATCCTGCGCGAACAGAAACGGATCGATGCCGAGCATCGCCCGCGTTTGCTGCCCCGCCATGATCACCAGGGGCGCGCCGTTACGATAGGCGGTGTAGAGCGTGCCCATCGCGTTGCCGAGCCCGCCGGCCGAATGCAAGCTGACGAAGGCCGCGTTGCCGGTCAGCTGCGCGAACGCGTCGGCCATCGCCACCGAACAGCCTTCGTGCAAACCCATGACGTAGCGAAAGTCTTGCGGCCAATCTTTGAGAAACCGTAATTCCGTCGAGCCCGGATTCCCGAAGACGGTCGTCATGCCGAGGTCGCGCAAGAGGTTCATCGTGACCTCGCGAACCGACGCGGTCTGCGCTTGCGCTTCCACCATGGCCGTCATCCCGCCAACTTCATCTCAATGGGTCAACGCATCCTCCGCTTCTTCGTAACCGCCGCGCTGGTGCTGGCCTCGCTCGGCGCCGCGCCGCCACGCCATTCCTGGACGATCCCCGGCACGCTGCGCGTTGCCCTCGCGTCGTCACCGAACACCCTCAACCCGATCCTCACCACGCAGCTGATCGAGAACTTCATCGCCTCGCTGATCTTCGACAAGCTGATCGCGACGCGGCCCGACGGTTCGTTCATCCCCGAGCTGGCAGCCGCCGTGCCGTCGCTCGACAACGGCGGCATCAGCCGCGACGGGCGCACGATCACCATTCACCTGCGCCGCAACGTGCGCTGGCACGACGGTCAGCCGTTCACCAGCGCCGACGTCGCGTTTACGCAAGCCGCCCGCATGAATCCGGCCAACAACGTGTCGGACCACGTCCCATACGACCGCGTCGTGCGCCTCGATACGCCCGACCGCTACACGGTCGTCGTCCATCTCTCGAAGCCCTACGCGCCGTTTCTCGCGAAATGGATGACGGCCGTACTGCCCGCCCATCTGCTGGCCGGCAAGCACGACCTCAACCGCGACCCGTTCAACGCCGCGCCGGTCGGCACGGGGCCGTTCCGGTTCGTGCGCTGGGAGCGCGGCCGGCAGATCGTGCTCGACGCGAATCCCGGTTACGCGCTCGGCAAGCCGGGACTGCAACGCGTGATCGTCGAGCTGATGTCCGACGAGAACTCGGAGCTGATCGCGTTGCGCACGCACGAGATCGATTGGGTCTACGAGCCGTCCCCGCTGACGGCCCGCAATCTCGGCTCGGTCGCGGGCGCGCACGTGGAACAATTCGATACCAACGACGTCTTCGGGTTGTGGCTCAACGTCACGCAAACGCCGCTCGACGACGTGCGCGTGCGGCGCGCGCTGGCTTACGCGGTGGATCGCGTCGCGCTCGTCAAAGACGTTGCCGCCGGCTTCGCCGATCCTGCCGTCGCCGACATCCCGAGCTATTTGGACGCGTTCGACCCGGCGCTGCGGCCGATCCCCTACGATCCGGCCAAGGCGCGCGCCATGCTACGAGCCGCCGGCTGGATGCCGGGGCCGGACGGGATCCTGCGCAAGAACGGCCGGCCGCTCGCGCTGACCTGCATCGTGGGCACCGGCAACGGCGCAGCGACCGCCGCGACGATCCAGATTGCGGCGATGCTGCAAGCGATCGGTGTCGACTTGAGCATCAAGCCGGTGCAAGCCAACCTGATGTTCGCGCCGGCGGCGGCCGGCGGGCTGCTCGAGTCGGGGCACTTTCAGCTCACCTGGCACGGCTACTTCTTATGGGACGATCCCGACGACAGCATCTTGTATGCGTGCAGCGCGCTGGTGCCGGGCGGGCAGAACACGGTGCGCTTCTGCAACGCCGGCTTCGATCGCTGGACCAACGTCGCGCTCACGCACTACGATCTGCCGACGCGCAAACGCGCCTACGCCCACACGCAGCGCATCCTGCTCGACCAAGTCCCGGTCATCTTCGTGTGGTGGCAGCACGGCCTGCATCTGATGAGCGACGACTTGCATGGCGTCCGCGACCGCGACGGGTTGAGTCTGCCGTACCGCTGGTCGCTCTGACGCCCCGGGCGAGATGCGGGCCGAGGGCGAAGTGGAACGCATGAACTCTTCCGAGGTTTCCCGCCGCGCGTTCGTCGTGGGCGCCGCGACCATTGCCGCCGCAACCCCGTCGGTCGCCGGTGCGGCCGGCACGGCCCCGCCATCCCCGGCCCCCGCAGCCGCCGTCGGCGACACCGTTCCGTTTGCGTTCGACCGCGTGGCGTTCGCGGCCGTGCTCAACCGGCCGTTTCCGCACCGCCAGGTGCTGGCGGCCCGCAGTTACGCCGATGCCCGCGACGGGCTAAACCTGCTGCGTAATTCGATCGAAGCCTACATCGACCCGATGTATTTCGCGGCCGGTCCGAACGGGCTGCATGCCGCAGCCGTGTTCTATCACGGGAGCTCACCGCTGCTCGCGCTCGACGATACGATGTTCGCGAAGTATCCGCTGGCCGCGACGATTGCGAACTTTGCGGGAACGGCCAAGCCGGGAATCGAGGCGAATGCGCAGACCAATCCCGGGAGCCAATTCTACCGCGAGCTCGTCGCCGAGCACGGCGTCTCGTTCTTCGTCTGCAACAACGCGCTGAGCGGACTCGCCGCTTACGTCGCGGGAAAGATGGCGCCGGCCGGAACGGCCACCCGCGACGCCGTCGTTGCGATCCACGACGACATGGTCGCCCACTTCTTGCCCGGAACGTGGCTCGTCCCGGCCGGCGTCGCCGCGCTCAACGCCGCCCAGGAGGCGCGCTTCACGTTGCTTCCCGGCTAGCTGAGATTCTTCTTCACGTGCTGCAAGAGCCGGCGCAGCTCGGCGATTTCGCTATCGGAGATGCCGGTCAGCGCGTGGTCCAGCACGTCGCCGGCGTAGCCGTGCAGCGTGTCGCGGAGCTTTCGTCCGGCGGCCGTCAGTTGCACGTGCGTCTTGCGGCGGTCGGTCGTGCTGCGTTCGCGCACGATCATCCCCGCCCGTTCGAGCGCGTCGATCGTCCCGACCATCGTCGGTTCCAGCACGCCGACGCGGCCGGCGATCTCGCGCTGGGTGAGCCCTTCTTCTTGCCAAAGCTCGCGCAGCACGTAGTATTGCGGCAACGTGATGCCGTGGGGTTCGAGGCGGACCGTCAAGTCGCTCAGGATCCGCCGCGCCGTGTCGCGCAGCAGGTAGCCGATGCTCTTGTGGGTGTCCCGGTCGAACCCGCGGCTCACGTCAACGGGGCGCGCCGCCGGGCTTGCTGACGCCGGCGAAGGTGGCGTTCGCCGCGTTCCAGCGGATGATGATCGCGGCGTTCACGCCCAAACCGCGCTGGCTGCCGTCACGGAAATCGTACACGCCGTTGATCCCGACCCAGCTGTGCAGCCCTTCGATGTAGTTGCGCACGGCTTCCGGGGACGCGTCGAGCCCGACGTGCCGCAGCGCGTCGACGACGATCAGCGCCGGATCCCACGAGAACGAATGCGCGACGTCCGGCTTCACGCCGATCGCGGCGAACGAGCTGAAGAACAGGTTTTGCGCGTCCCGGATCGGACCCGGACCGACCTGTTCGCGCGCGAAGAAGCGCGGGCTCGGGAAGTACATCTGCTTGGGGGTGAAGGCCTTGTACTGCGCGAGCTGCGGATAGGTCAGGTTTCCGTTACCGCCGAGCACCGGGATATCGATGCCGGCATCGGTGATCCCGTGCAGCAGCGTGCCGAACGGCGTCCCGGTCGACCAGGCGACGATCGCATCCGGATGCGTCGCCATCATGCGCGTGAGCTGCGCGCTCACCGTAACGTCGGTCGGGTTGAAATGTTCCTGGATTACAATGGAGAGCCCGGCGTTCTCCGGGCGGTGCGACGCCTCGACGAACGCACGTTCCGCGTCCTGACCGCTGGCATCGGTCGAGGTGATCAGCGCCACCCGGTTCCAGTGCTTGCCGTGGAAGTAGCGCAGCGACGCGGTGGCCAGATCGTCGGTGCTGATGCTCGAGGAGAACGTGTAGCTGCCCGACGCCGGATGGATGCCGGGCGAGAAGCAGAACTGCGCGGGGCCCGCCGCTTTGACGATCGCCGCCATCGCGTTACACATCGCCACGACCGCGCTGCCGAGGATGACCGGCGGCTTCTGCGCGACGATACCGTTGGTCAGCTGCACCGCGACCTGGGGGTTGGACTGATCGTCCTGGACGGCAAAGTGGATCGGCCGGCCCTTGATCCCGCCCTGCTTGTTGACCAGCTTCTCGACGATCTGGAGCGACTGGTTCTCTGACGTCCCGAGAAACGCGCCGCCGCCCGTCAGCGGCATGACGACCGGGATCACGAACGGCTCGGCGGCCGTGGCCGGCTGCCGCGCGCCCGAGGCGGCCAGGAGGACCAGGGCGCCGGCCAGGACGGCGCCGGCCAGCCGCTTGCGGGAGATGGACATGAGGTCGCCTCCGAGACGGGATACTTTGCTTAACGAATGATTTGGTGTACTATGGGAAAAATGCCTGCCCGAACGCTGCGCCTGGGGGTCATCGGTCTGGGTCGAGCCGCTGCCTCGATGCTGCCCAGCCTGGTCGCTCACCCCGCCGTGCGGCTGACCGCCGCCGCCGACCTCAATCCCGACGCGCGGGCCCGGTTCGCGGCCGATTTCGGCGGGCGCACCTACGCCACGGCGGACGAGCTCTGCGCCGCGGACGACGTCGACGCGGTCTACGTCGCGACCCCGCACCAATATCACGCAGCCGACGTGCTCACGGCGGCCGGCCACGGCAAGCATGCGATCGTCGAGAAGCCGATGGCGTTGACGGTCGAGGAGTGCCGCGCGATGACCGACGCGGCCGAACGCAACGGGGTCGTGCTCGTCGTCGGTCACAGCCACGGCTTCGATCCGTCGATCAAACTGATCCGCTCGCTGGTCGCGTCGGGTGACGTCGGCGCGCTGCGCATGATGACCAGCCTCGACTACACCAACTTCCTGTACCGCCCGCGGCGTGCGGAAGAGTTGGACACGGAGCTCGGCGGCGGGATCATGTTCAATCAGATCCCGCACCAGCTCGACATCGTACGCGTCATCGACGGCGGCCCGCTGCAGAGCGTGCACGCGGTCACGGGCGTCTGGGATCGCAGCCGGCCGACCGAGGGCGCGATGACCGCGCTGCTGCAATTCGCCGACGGCGTCGCGGCGTCGCTCGTCTACAGCGGGTACGATCACTTCGACAGCGATGAGTTCCATCAGTGGGTCAGCGAAGGCGGCTCCGAAACCGCGCCGGCGTACGGTGAGGCGCGCCGCGCGCTGCGCCGGTTCGCCACGCCCGAAGAGGAAGCGCGCGGCCGCACGGCCAGCGGTTTCGCCGGCCGCGGCGTCAACCGGCCGAACGGCCCGATGCATCATCCGCATTTCGGTCTGTTGATCGTCAGCTGCGAGGGCGCCGATCTGCGCCCGTCGGCCGACGGCGTCCTGATCTACGACGAGAACGGCGTGCGCGAGCTGATCGCGCCGCGCGCGCGCACCTATCCGAACAAGGACGGCGTGATCGACGAGCTCTACGACGCCATCGTGAGCGGCGAGCCGCCGTTGCACGACGGCCGCTGGGGCACCGACACCATGGCCGCGGCGATCGCCCTGCTCCAAAGCGCTCGTGAAGGGCGCATCATCACACTCGCTACCGAGGACCGACCGCATGCTCTCCGCTGAAGACAACGAACTCCTGACCCGCGTCACCGGCAACGCGCCGATGGGCCAGATGATGCGCCGCTACTGGGTCCCCGCGTGTCTGGGCGAAGAGGTTGCGGAACCCGGCGGCGCGCCCGTGCGCTCGCAGATCTTCGGCGAGCGGCTGGTGGTGTTCCGCGATTCGGACGGTAAGCTCGGCGTCGTCGACGAGCGCTGCCCGCACCGGCTCGCCTCGCTCGCGCTCGGGCGCAACGAAGAGGGCGGCCTGCGCTGCATCTACCACGGCTGGAAGTTCGACGTCGGCGGTGCGTGCATGGACATGCCGACCGAGCCGAACGAAAAGGGCTTTCGCGACCGCATGAAGCTGCGCAGCTACCCGGTGCGCGAAGCGGGCGGCATGGTCTGGACCTATCTCGGGCCGCCCGATACGCTGCCGAAGTTTCCTGAGTACGATTGGATGAAGCTGCCGCGCGATCAGTACGCGACCGTGAAGGTCGGCGAGTGCGTCAACTACGCCCAAGCGATCGAAGGCGCGATCGACTCCTCACACTCGTGGTTCCTGCATCAGGGCATCATCTGGGATTGGAAAAAGCGCGCCGAGATCTCGATGGACACCTCGCCCAAGCTCGAAGCCGAAGACACCGACTACGGCTTCCGCTACGCCGCGATCCGCGTGCCGACGAAGAATCCCGACACCGAAAAGTACGTCCGCGTGACGATCTTCCTGGTGCCGTTCACGGCCTTCATCCCGCGCCCGCTCGAGAAAACGCAGAACGCGCACATCCAGGTGTTCGTGCCCGTCGACGACGAGCGCACGATCTTCTACGGCGTCTTCTTCAGCCAGGACGGCCGCCCGGTCGACGAAGCGGAGACGCGCCGCCAGCACCACGTCGTGCCAGGCGTGGACCTCGACCGCAACTGGTTCCGGATCGCGAACGTCGGCAACTGGTTCAACCAGGACCGCGACGCGATGAAGAACGGCACGAGTTGGACCGGCATCGCGGGCTTCTCGAACCAAGACATGGCCTGTCAGGAATCGATGGGACCGATCGTCGACCGCACCGCCGAACATCTCGGCACGTCGGACATCGCGATCATCCGCATGCGCAAGCGCATGCTCGAAGCGGTCCGCCTGTTCCAAGACGGCAAACCGCTCATCGGCCTCGACCCGGACCTGCCCTACGACAAGATCCGTACGGAGCAACTGATCGTGCCGATCGATCAGCCCTGGCAGAGCGTCGGCGCCTATGCCGGCGAGTACACGCCGAAAGTTGCCGCGCCGGCGTAGGGCTTCCGTATTGGCGGCGCTGATGAGGAACTGACCGATCAAGGCTTTAACCGTCGGCGTGCCTCTCCACCCAAGGAGATCCATCCAGTCGCGATTTGCGACTTGACAGCCTACGGGCCCAACGTTAGGCGGCCACGCCCGATCTCGTAGTCCGCCATTCCGTAGTAGATGTCGAAAGTTCGATCGCCACGACGATCGATCGCCGTGGGGAATACGACCTGGCCAACGGTCCCATGAATCTCGCCATCTACCTCGGGGACGATCAGCGGCTTTTGGGAGCGGTAGACGACTCGATCGAGCTGATCGGCATCCAAGATGACGACTCCCGCGCAGTACCGCAGTAATGCAGCGCCACTGGGATGCTCCAGCTCATCGACGCCATGGATCACGGCCAGCCAGCCCTCCCGCACCCTCACCGGCGGCGCTCCGGCCCCGACCTTGATGTGGCCCCACTCGGCGAGCGGCAAGGTTAGGCGATGGGTTTCCACGACCGTGCAGAGACTTTCGATGGAGGCCTTCACGGCATCCAGGGGCACGTAGCCAATCGAGATACCTTCCCGCAAGCTCGGAGACAATGTTCCCAGTTCAGCGCCGGCGCGCTGACCTTTACCCACCGAGACTTGCAGCGTGGGGCGATGGAAGAATGCAAGGGACGGTATTCCCGCCGGCGAGCGGACCGGCTCGGGGAAAAACGCCGCATCCTTGTCGGCGAACGGCGCTTCACTTTCGCGGAAGCCCATGAGCCCGAGACGCTCCCATTCAAGGCCGTCCCCCGAAACGGCGAGCGCCACTTCCGGACCACGCGGTCCGAAAGCAACGTAGGTCATGACGTAGCGATCGATTACCGGGATGAAAGTCACGCGCGGGTCCTCGCACCCATACCCTCCGGGCTGATCGCGCAACTCGTATGGCGCCGCCGGCTCGAGCACAAAACTACAATGTCCGGCGACGAGGGTCCCATCGGGACGCTCCTCTACCCGAAACGAACCGATGCTCGAGATGTTGCCGGGCGCCACCATCCGCGGATAGAGTTGCAGCGTTCCGTCCCGCAGGCGAGCAGAGGCGGGATTGAGGACGCCTAAGCGCTCGTACATCAACTCGTTCGGTTTAAGGACGATCCCTAGTCGTTCGAAATGCGCAGAAATCTGCGCCGCCAGTAAGATAGTATCAGGCGTTTCTTTCATTTAGCTATCGCTGAACAAGCCTGCGCGAGGATGTCCCTTGGCCAGCGGCGGAGGCGTGCTCGGCTCGCTGAGATCGGCCGTCCATCGCCAGTTTCTGATCTCCGGCATATCTTCTAGGTGTTCGCGAATATAGCCATGATGTTCATACAGCTTGCGATTGAAGATATCGATGACGTCCGAAGCCTGTGAACGCAACCGGGGCACGTGCTTTAGAGCGTCAATGGCAAGGTGAAAGCGGCTCATCTCATTCAGCACGACCATGTCGAACGGGGTCGTTGTCGTTCCACGATCCATGTAGCCGCGGACATGGAAGCGACCTTCATTCGAGCGGCCGTGAACCATCGTGTGAATGAGCCAGCGATTGTTGTGGAAAGCGAAGATGACCGGTACGTCCTCGGTGAAGAGCGCGTTGAAGGACATATTATCCATGCCATGCGGATGATCGTCCGGCATCATCAGTACGCTCAAATCGACGACATTGACAACCCGTACCTTGATGCCGGGAACGTACTTCTGCAGAAGCCATGAAGCCGCACATATCTCAATAGTCGGGACGTCACCCGCACAAGCCAGCACGATGTCCGGCTCTCCGCCACCGTCGTTAGTCGCAAACTTCCAGATCGATGCGCCGCGCGAACAGTGTTCGAGTGCCTCATCCATGTTCAACCACTGAAGCTGCGGCTGCTTACCGCAGGTCACGATGTTGACGTAGTTGCGGCTGCGCAGGCAATGGTCGAACACGCTGAGCAGACAGTTGCTGTCCGGAGGATAGTAGACCCGAATGGTTTCGCACCTGCGCGCCAGAGCATTGTCGACGAACCCCGTCGCTTGATGGCTGAAACCGTTGTGATCATTTCGCCAGGCATGACTCGTGAGCAACACATTGAGCGACGCGAGTGGCCGGCGCCAGGCAAAATCACGGCATTGCTCGAGCCACTTCGCATGTTGCGTCAGCATCGAATCTACGACCTGTGCGAAGGCTTCGTACGAAGACCACATACCATGGCGCCCGGTCAGCAAGTACCCTTCGAGCCATCCCTGACAGCAATGCTCGCTCAGTACCTCCATGATGCGCCCATCCGGGCTGAGCTCGTCGTCGATCGAGACCGTCTCCGCCATAAATCGGCGCTTTGTCGCCTCGAAGACGGAGCCTAAACGATTCGAGTTTGTCTCATCGGGGCAGAACATGCGAAAGTTCGTCGGATTGAGTTTGAAGACGTCTCTGAAGAAGTCGCCGAGCTTGCGTGGAGCTTCAGCGACCACTTGACCCGGTCCCGGAATCTCGAGCGCATAGTCCGTAAAGTCGGGGAGATCGAGCTCGGTCAGCAGCCGGCCGCCATTCACATGCGGATTGCCTCCCATGCGGCGATCGCCGGTCGGCGCGAGCTCTGCTAATTCGGCAATGAATTTGCCATCTTCATCGAAGAGCTGCTGGGGCTCGTAACTGCGCATCCAGGCTTCAAGGATCCTGAGATGTTCGGGATTCTCGCGGACGGTTGCGAGTGGAACCTGGTGCGCGCGGAAGGTGCCTTCAATCGGGATGCCATCCACCTCTTTCGGACAGGTCCATCCCTTTGGTGTGCGCAGAACGATCATCGGCCAGACCGGCTGTTTTTTGAACCCGCTCTTACGCGCCTCGCTCTGAATTGCTCGAATCTCGGTATAACAATCGTCGAGCGCCTCGGCGAGGAGCTGATGCACGGCTTCCGGATCATCGCCCTCGACGAAGTAGGGCCGGTATCCGCGCCCCGCGTACAAAGCCGCCAAGTCTGCGTCGCTCGTCCGTCCCTGAACCGTCGGGGCTGAAATCTTGTAGCCGTTGAGGTGGAGAATCGGCAAGACCGCACCGTCGCACACCGGATTAAGGAAGTTCACGGACTTCCAACTCCCTTCGAGCGGACACGTTTCGGATTCGCCGTCACCGATCACGCAGGCGACAATTAGGTCCGGATTGTCGAATGCAGCACCGAACGCGTGAACGAGGGAGTACCCAAGTTCCCCACCCTCGTGCAGGGAATTCGGGACGTGCGGTCCGCAATGGCTTGGAACGCCACCCGGCGTCGAGAATTTCCGAAAGAGAAGACGCAGGCCGTTCTCATCCGGCGTGATCTCGGGGTGGACTTCGGTATAGGTGCCTTCCAAATAGGCGTTTGCATTGAGCGAGGGCCCGCCATGTCCGGGGCCGGCAACATAAATGACGCTTGCATCATGCTCCTTGATCAGGCGGTTCAGATGCACGTAAATGAGATTTTGCCCCGGTGATGTTCCCCAATGACCGAGTAGCCGTGGTTTGATCTGTTCGGCCTTGAGCGGCTCTCGCAACAGCGCGTTTTCGAAAAGATAAATCTGACCGATGCACAGGTAATTGGCGGCGCGCCAGTAGCGATTAATCCTGTCGAGCATGTCGGGCGTGAGCGGACCCGTGGGAGCCGCTACGCTTGCGTGAGGTTTACCATCATCGGCTATAGCGGTGGATAGGGTGGCGTCAAAGCGAAATGTCGCCGACGCTCCGGCCTGGTCCGGATCACTGGTGCGCATGTCCCGCCTCCCCTTGCCGAGTCTCTCGCTCGGCCTCAAGCCAGTCCTGATCTGCGTGGCCCGGGCCACGGCCACGCTGCTCGTAAAGTTCATAGGCTCGCGTGGCGATTTGCGGCCGTAGATCGGGCGGCTTCTTGAGCAACAATGGATCTTTCGTAGGGTCAAAAATCCGATAGGCAACCAGTTTCACACGGTCATTCACAAGGAACCAGGCCAGCGCATAGCCCCAAACGAACAGCGCCCAGCCCCAGCCGATGGGTGCCATAAAGATCCCGTAAACCGCGATCAGCGTCGCCACGGTTTGCGTCCCGAGCACCGCCAGCCAAAGAATGCGCGCGGGGCGGATGGACCAGAACGGTCCGCGCGTGCGCGTGAGGAAGATCGTCAGATGGCCGGCGACAGAGAGCTTCAGATACATTAGCGTCTGGATGTGAATGCGATCGATGTGAAAGACGCGCTCGCCAAGATAGAAAAGCCCGAACGCGGCCACGACCCCGATGACGCCCAGCACAGTCGATATCCCGAGCACCAAATGCATGTTCCAAGCTTCAGGCTTATCCTTGTAGTGAACGTTGTCATACGCAATGGACAGGATTGCACCGTCGTTAAGCAACGCCAGCATCACAATCATCACTGCGGTTACGGGATAGAAGTTGAACACGAGAATCGACAGGGTCATGAACAGCAGCACGCGCAGCGTTTCGGCGATGCGGTATATCGCATAGCTGTTCATCCGCTGGAAGATGCGCCGGCTTTCCTTGATCGCGTCGATGATCACCGAGAGGCCCGGCGCCAGCAGCACGATGGAAGCCGCCGCCCGCGCCGCGTCGGTTGCACCGGAGACGGCGATCCCGCAGTCCGCCTTCTTCAGCGCGGGAGCGTCGTTCACGCCGTCGCCGGTCATGCCGACGATGTGGCCGGCTTTCTGCAGGACATCGATGATGTGGAACTTGTGTTCGGGGAAGACCTGAGCGAAGCCGTCGGCCTTTTCGATGGCCTCCGCCGACTGCGCCGTCTCTTGACGTTTCGTATCCCCCAAACCGCTGGCATCAAGGATGTTCGTACCGAGTCCAAGTTGTCGAGCCGTTTCTCGGGCGATCGCCATTTGGTCGCCCGTAACCATTTTGATGCTGACGCCCATCTGTCGGGCGCTCGCGATGGTTGCCTTCGCTTGCGGGCGCGGTGGATCGAACAGAGGCAACACCCCGACAAATTGCCACTTGCCGTCCTGATCGGCCCGGGCCACGCCCAACGAGCGGAAACCGCGCCCCGCAAATTCGTTGACCGCCTTCTCGACGGCGGGCTTTACCTCACCGGCGTTGGCCGACATCTCCAGAATCACTTGCGGCGCACCCTTGGCGACCATGAATTGCTTCCCGTCTGCGCCTTTGACGGTGGCCTCGGTGCGTTTGTGCACGGGATCGAAGGGCTGGAAATGGATGACCTGATAGCCCTTCAAAGCCTGGTCGTTCTTGAGCCCGGCGATAACGGCGAGGTCGATGGTGTCCTTGTCTTCCCCGCGCGACGCAAGTGCGGCGTCGAGAATGACCTGGTCGGCCGGGATGCCGTTGAGGCTGAACGGGTCGCCTAACGTCAGCTTGTTCTCGGTCAGCGTGCCGGTCTTGTCGCAACACAAGATGTCGACGCCGGCGAGTTCCTCGATCGCTGCCAACCGGGTGACGATCGCTTCCTTCTTTGCGAGGAGACGCGCGCCGACGGCCATCGTTACCGAGAGCACGGTGGGCATCGCTACGGGAATCGCGGCCACGAGGAGCACCAGCGCGAATTCCAAGGTGTCGAGAATCGGGTCGCCACGGAAGAGCGCTACGGCGACGATCAACACGACTAGCGCTACCGCGAGAATGATCAGGTAGTCGCCGATCTTCAGCACGGCGCGCTGGAAATGGCTGACGGTTTGCGCCTCTTCTACCAGCTGCGCGGTCTTGCCGAAGTAGGTGTTCGCACCGGTGGCGTACACCATCGCATCGATTTCGCCCTGACGGATGATCGACCCGGAAAACACAGCCTCACCATGTTTACGCGAGGCCGGCAAGGATTCGCCGGTTAAGGCGGACTGGTCGACCTCTACCGGATCTCCCTCCAACAAGCGCGCATCCGCGGGTACGATGTCACCCAGGCGCAGACGGATGACATCCCCGGGAACCAAGTCGGATGCCTTCGGATCGACCCACTTGCCGTCGCGCAAGACGCGGGCCTTGATTGCGAGCCGAGATCTCAGCGCGGCGATGGCGTTGCCGGCTTGGTGTTCTTCCCAGAAGCCAACCACCGCGTTCGAACACAGCAGAATCAGGATGATGACGAAGTCGAGCCAGTGCTGAACGATCCCGGACAGCACGACCGCTGCTTCGATCATCCACGGGATGGGGCCCCAAAAGTACGTGAGGAATTTCAAGAACGGATTGTCGGCCTTTTCCGCGATCTCGTTTGGGCCAAATTGCGTCAGACGCTTTGCCGCCTCAGCTTGGCTGAGGCCGCCCGCGGAGGAATCCAATCTTACCAGGAGTTCCGTCATGGGAAGCGATTTTAAATCGCCCTTGGACTCGGCTTCGACTCCCGGCTTCGACTCGGGTTGATCTGTACTGGCCGTCACGTTCCGCTCCTCGGCTCTTTAACTCAAACGCTATGCGCGATCATGGCGACTGCCGGGCATCGGCGGCGAGAAGAACCTCTGCCGCGAGCCCAGGTGACGTCTCACAGCGCAGGGACCTTGAGCCCGTTCGCAGCCGGTGCTAGGATGGCTTTCTTGTCGAGGATATCCAAGAACGGCTTGACGATGTCCAGCGGCATCGGGAACACGACGGTCGTATTGTGCTCGCCCCCGATTTCGGAGAGCGTTTGCAGATAACGCAGCTGCATGGCAGCCGGGACGGAAGCGAGAATGGTGGCGGCGTTCACGAGCGTTTGAGCGGCTTGGAACTCGGCATCCGCATGAATGACCTTCGCTCGGCGGTCGCGTTCGGCTTCGGCTTGCTTTGCGATTGCCTTGACCATGTTATCGGTGAGCTGAACGTCGCGAATCTCGACCGCGCTAACTTCGATCCCCCAATCTTTCGTGCGGGTATCGAGAATGTCTTGAATATCCGTATTGAGCTTGGTGCGCTCGGAGAGCATTTCGTCGAGATCGTGCTGTCCCAGCACCGAGCGTAGGGTCGTCTGCGCCAGCATATTCGTAGCCGGAATGAATTGCTCGACCTGTATCACGGATTTTGCCGGATCCGTGACGTGGAAATATAGGACCGCATCCACTTTGACGGAGACGTTGTCGCGAGAAATAAGGTCTTGGCTGGGGACTTCCATGACGACGGTCCGCAAGTCGACGCGCACCATCTGCTGGATGAATGGCAGCATGAGGATCAAGCCGGGCCCCCGCACGTGCGAGAAGCGCCCGAGCGTGAACATAACGGCACGCTCGTATTCGCGCAGCACTTTGATCGATGCTGACCCGATGAGCAACAGCGCGATGAGGACGATGAATGGAACGAAGAATCCGGAAGGATCGAACACTGACG
>JBEKXE010000070.1:0-23031 GCA_049512335.1 Candidatus Lustribacter sp. | reverse complement strand
CCCACCGACGCGACGGCGATTCCGCTCGCGCTCGACGACCGCACGCCGGTCGTGCGCGCGCGGGCCGACGCAGCGACCGGGCGCGTCGTTCTGGACACCGGCGCGAACCGCTCGGTGTTCACCCCGCTGTTCGCCGCGCGCGCCGACGTGACGCTCGATTCGTCGACGCAGTCGTCGCAGTTCCGCGGACTCGGCGGGATGGCGTCGGCCGAAACGGTGCGGTTCAAGTCGTTCGACATCGCGGCGCTGCCGCTCGCCGAGCCGATCGTCGACGTCAGCAATGCCAACCTCGGCGCCGAGGACATCGACGGCACCGCCGGCACCGATCTATTGCACGCCTACGACCTGTTCTTCGACTATCGGAGCGCCGCGCTCTATGTTAGGCGTTCTCGCAAAGTTTAGAGAGCGTGGTGGCGGAGCGAGCACTGCGTGATCATGCCTAAGCAACCACGTCTGATGCGAGCTCGGATTGGGGGCCCCACGCCTATGGCGTGGGGGGCGCGCAGCCTGGGGCGGAGCGCCTTTTAAACTAAGCCGAGGAGCGTCGCGAGGTTTGCGCCGGCGTCGAGCTCCGGAACGAGCGCGCCGCTCGCCGACGTCAGCAGCGAGGTGACGCCGGGGCCGTGCCCGGCGATGTCGGACGAGCCGTGCGCGACGACGCCGATGCTCACCGCACCGGTGCGGTAGATGCGGCCATAGCTGTGATCGGCGTCGACGATCGCCACGATGTCGCCGTAGCGCAGCTCGTCCAAACCGTATTCGCGAACCATGACCGGATCGAAGCACTGGATGTCGTAATCGCCGCGCGCGACCGTCGCTCGTCCCAGGCCCGAACCCATGATCGCGGCCGGCACGAAGCGCGCGACCGGCACCTCGAATTTGCCGTTGTGTTTGGTGACGAGCTTCTCGAGCAGGTCGGGGTCGCAGTTGAACACCCGCACGTCGCCGGCATCCTCGAGCTCGAGCCCCAAGCCGACCGACCGCACCGCGATCCGGTCGCCGAGCGCCATCCGCTCCATGACCTCCGGCGTAAAGTCGATCATCACGTGCTCGATGCCGCCGTGCTTGCCGGTGACGGTCCCGGTCTCGCCCTTGGCCTCGCCCGACAGCACGGTCGCCCGGTTTCCCACGCAGGCGTAGACGCAGTAGCCGACGTTGACCTTGTCGTCGGGATGTCGCGTGCTGACGCCCGGCTCGATATGGTCGCCCACGAAAGCGAAGGCACCGTCCCCGACCCGTACGTTGAGCGAGATCCCGCCGACGCTGGGCAGCACGCGCGCGACGCCGTCGTGCCCGACGTCGTAGATCGAGCCGGGGACGCTGGGCGCGGCGACCTCGCCGTGCACGGGCATGACGACCAGGCGGTTCCGATTGGTGGCGACCATCGAAGGCGGCGTTCGGCAAGGGACGGAAGATCGCTTGTCGTGCTGATCCGCAAACAATTCGCCTTCGAAGCGGCGCACGTGCTGCCGTACCACCAGGGCAAGTGCTCGCGTCTGCACGGGCATTCGTACCGGCTCGACGTGTCGGTCGCCGGCCCGCTCCAGCCGGAGGGTCCGGCCACCGGGATGGTCGTGGATTTCGACGAGCTGGCGCGCATCGTCCGGGCCAGCGTGATCGAGGCGCTCGATCACCGCCACCTCAACGACACGATCGAGAACCCGACCAGCGAGAACATCGCGGTCTGGATCTGGCGCCGGCTCGCCCCGCAGCTGCCGGGCCTGTGCGAACTGACGCTGTGGGAAACCGCCAACGCCTGCGCGGTTCTGCGCGCGGACGATCCGCTGCTCGCGTGACCCTGCAGCTCGCGGAGATCTTCTATTCGGTGCAGGGCGAGGGCACGTGGACCGGCACGCCGGCCGTGTTCGTGCGCCTGGCGGGCTGCAACCTCGCGTGCGATTTCTGCGATACGGACTACGCGCTGAAATTCGTCGCCGGCGTCGCGGACGTCGTGGCGCGCGTGCGCGCCGAGGGCGGCGACTGCCCGATGGTGATCCTCACCGGCGGCGAACCGCTCGCGCAGCGCGCGACGCCGGACCTGATCGACGCGTTGCGCGCCGACGGACGGCGCGTGCACATCGAGTCCAACGGCACGATCGAGGTCGCGCTGCCGGACGACGTCTGGCTGACCGTCTCGCCGAAGGAACGTCTGCACCCGGCGATGGCCGCGCGCGCGAACGAAGTGAAGCTGATCGTCGACGGCAGCGTGCCGGAGCGTTGGCAGGCCGCGTTCCCGCCGGCGACGCCGCTCTTTCTCCAGCCCGAAGGCAACAAACCGGCCAACGTCGCGCTGGCCGTGGACGCGGCCAAGCGCGAGCCCTCGCGCTACCGTCTCTCGCTCCAAACCCATAAATACATCGGGGTGCGCTGATGCAACGAAGTGCCTTTCTCGCAACGTCCGCCGCGGTGGTTGCCGCACCGCTGCTGGCGCAAGCTGCGGCGCCGCACGTGCTGCCGGGCGACGACGTCTTCATCAGCGAAACGTGGCGCGAGCTGGCGGGCCGTTCGATCGGAATCGTCACGAACCAAAGCGGCGTGCTCTCCGACGGCACGACGCTGGTCGACGCCGCGCGCGCCAATTCCCAGATTCACGTGAAGGCGCTGTTCGCGCCCGAACACGGCTTGCGCGGCGACCGCGACGCCGGCACCTACGTGCCCTCGTACACCGACCCGCGCAGCGGCCTGCCGGTGTACAGCCTCTACGGCGCAACCCGAATGCCGACGGCGCGCATGCTCGACGGCGTCGACGTCCTGGTGTTCGACATTCAGGACGTGGGCGCGCGGCCGTACACGTACGCCTCGACGCTGGCCTACGTGATGCAAACCGCGAAAACGTACGGCAAGGAGATCTGGGTGCTCGACCGCCCCAACCCGATCGGCGGCCTGCGCGTCGAAGGCCCGGTGCTCGATCCCGCCTACAAGTCGTTCATCGGGCTCTACCCGATCCCCGAGCGGCACGGTCTCACGATCGGCGAGCTCGCGCAGCTGTTCAACGGACACTTCGACATCGGCGCCAAGCTGCGCGTGATCGCGCTGCGCGGCTGGTCGCGCGAGATGCTCTGGGCCGACACGAACCTGCGCTGGACGCCGACCTCACCCAACGTCCCGTACGCGCTGACGCCGCTGGTGTATCTGGCAACCGGCTTGATCGACGAAGGCGGCGTGAACAACGGCGTCGGCACGGATCGCCCGTTCGAATACGCCGGCGGCTTCGGCTTCGACGCGCCCGCCTACGCGCGAACGCTGACCGCGCGCAACATCCCGGGCGCGCGCTTCGAACCGGCCGATTGGGTGCCGCAGCGCGGCTTCTGGGCCGGCAAGACGCTGGCCGGGGTGCAGATCCACGTCGACGATCCGCACGTCTTCCCCAACGTTCGCACGGCCGTCGAGCTGCTCGCCGCGGCACGCGCGCAAAAACGTCTGCGGATCGGCAAAGCGGCGAACTTCGATCGCGACTGGGGCACCAACACCGTCCGGCTCGGACTGCTCGACGATGCCTCGCCCGACGACATTGTCGCGTCGTGGGAATCGGGGCTGACCGCGTACCGCGCGATCCGCGAACGCTACCTCTTGTACTAGCTCAGTGGATCCCGTATTGCGCGCAGACGTTGTTATACGGGAACGGGATGTCGAGCGAATCCCATTCTTCGCGGGTGAGTTCGCGATTGGCATCCTGACAGGCTTGCTGCTCGATGTCTTTGGGGTTGATGTCCCATAAGAAGAATTGCCGGTCCCGATCGAAGACGGCCACCGAATTTTCGTCGGGACTGAAGACGATCTGCTTGATGTAGCCGGCGGGTCCCGAGAAAACGCTGCCGACCTTGAGCCCGGAAGTCGCGTCGTAGAGCTGGATCCCGACCGGGTTGGTCGTCTCGACCGCGATCAGGTCGTTCTTCGGGCTCAGTACCGCGTACGTTTCGTTCCTCGTCTGCGATAGGTGAACGCGCCCGGGGTGCTTGCGACCCGTCGCCAGATCCAAAGCGTCGATGTAATTCTCGTCGCGCACGAGCATCGTCGCGCCGTCGACGCCGAAGCCGGTGACCTCCACGCCTTTGACGGCACGCGGCGGGTACGCGACGTGCCACAAGAATCGGCCCGAACGGTCGTAGACGTCGAACGTCGCTGCGTTGAATTGTGTCGTACGCTCGACGATCGCGTACGAGCCGAACGGGTTGAGGTAGGTCGTCACGTCGTTCCCCGGGTGGTTGGGAAGCCCGAACGCCGACATCGGGGTCACGGTCGTTTTGCCCGTGGCGATCGAGTACTGAATCAGCCCGTCCGATTCGAACACGACGAGCTCGCTCTCGTCGCGGCTCAGTGCGATCTCCTCGTTGTTGATCACGTCCTTGACGCGACCGATGGCGAACGGTCGCGGGTTCGTCAGCCGGCCGCCGGCAAAATCGTAGGCAATGAGTTGCAGCGACTTCGGGTGGTCGGGCTGGGCGTCGTAGATGTAGGCTTTGCCGGTGCGGGGCGCCATCAATACGCCGCCGGCTTCGGTCCGAGCGGGAGTGGACAGCCCGGGAAGTGCGGTACCGTCGGCCCGCCAAACGTGAACGAAGCCGTCGAGGACCGGCTGCACGATATAGCCGTCCGGCGTAAACGCGGCCCGCCCAGCCCAGTTATCGGAAGGCGGCGCGTAGAGAATCAGCGGGCTAACGGCACCCGCGAGGTTGTACAAGAAGACTCCGTTTCCGTAATACGCCGTGGCGTAGAGCCGGCCGGCACGGTCGATCGACGCCGGCTCGAAGAGCGAGGCCGTCATCCACCCGGAGACGATTTCATCGCTGGTCGATTTGAGCTTTCCGGACTGCGGATCCCAGTGGAGCACGCGGCTATTCTGGTCTACGTCCAGGAGGTCGCCGTTGTCGGCAAACCTCAAATCACCGACTGCGTCGGGCGCCGGAAGCGGCTCCTGCGTCGTCGCCGTACAGGCCGGTAACCGATAGACTTTGACTTTTTGATCGGTCGGGGAGTAGGCCGCGAGAAGTTTCCCGTCCGGGCTGAGCGCCAGCTTTTGCGGATCACCGTCCGGCGGCGTATCGTCGGTATCGAGGTCGACTTTCGCACACGTCGCGATCGGGTTGCCGCGCGCGTCCCACGTCGATACGCTGCCGTCGGCGCCGGACACCGCGATCATCGAACCGCTCGGCGTCATCGTTGCGTCGACGACGTTCGCCGGTCCGTTCTCGTGGCGCCAGTCCATCGCCAGCGTGCGGACGTCGAAGACGCCCAACGTCCCCTCCCGCGCGATGAGGACCCGGCTCGAATCCGGGGCGCACGACAGATCGCGATCGTACTTGAGGGTCTTTTCACGTAGCGGCAGCGCACCCGGGATCGTTTTGAGGAGCCGGCGCGATGCTACGTCGTAGACGCGCAGCGTTCCGCCGACGGTGAGCGTGACGAGGTCGCGGTCATGATCGGCAAAACATTCGTCTTGGACGGACTCGTGGGCGCTCGGAACGGCCGTCACGTTCCACGTTTGCACGAAGGCTTGGCGTTGCTGATCCCAGAGCTGCGTCCGGTATACGGGCGGCGCATCGGCGGCGACGGCCATGAGGCTGCCGCTGCCGGACAACGCCGGTGCTTGCATTCCGCGGAAGGCGCGCAACAAACGCGGCGTCTGCTGCACGAGCGAGAGTAGCGCACTACCCGCTTCCCAGCCCGGATTCTCGTTGAACGCCTCGACGCCGAGCAGCATGCCGGTGTCGGTGTTGATGTCCGAGGAGAATTCGCCCGCCGCGACCTCGAGGTGGTAGGCTTCGACCCGGGTCAGGCGTTGCTGCGCGACCTTGGTCGCGGCCTGCGCGTTCTTCGTTGCGGCCAGTGCATTACGCCGCGCCGCGTTGGCTTCGGCGGTGAGGCGCCGCTGGATCTTCACCGCCTGCTGCTCGCGCAGCAGCTCCGCATGCTCGGAATCGTACATCTCTTTCTGCATGGCCGCCTGCGCGTGTTCCGCATTTACGCGCGCTTCCAGAGCTCCCGCCGCTACGGTCTTTTCTCGCCACGCCACGGCTCCGAGCACCAGCGCCGCCACGGCGACGGCCAACATCGCCGCCGCGAAAACGCGCGTTCTGCGCGCCAGCCGGTTGGCGGCGGCGGTCCGTTCCTCGGCGTTCTGCAGTTCCCGGCGCCGGTTCTCTTCTTCGAGTTCGCGCTCGCGCTGCGCCGCCGCCGCTTGACGCTGCTGCTCGACGCGGATGGCGTCGAGGCTGTCGGCGAGCAGCCGCCTGATCCGATCGACCTGGCCGCCGTAACGCTCCGTCCAGGCTGCCGTATGTGAATCGAGAAGCTTTTGCAAGCGGTCGACTTGATCGGGCGAGAGGACGTTCTTATTGCTTTCGTCCACCGGTCAGTGCTCCAGCAGCGCGAGCATCGCTCGGTAGAAGCGGCCGTCCGCCTCTTCCGCATCGAGCCAACCGCCCGGGTTGCTGATCTTCGTCCAACGGCGCAGCAGCGCTTCGTGTCCGACGTCGATCGACGTGTCGTTGCGTAGCACTCCCGCCGGCGAAGCGACCAAGAACGAGCAATCGCTCTCGCAGAAGCGGTTGACGACGCGCTCCACTTCATCTTTCGGACGGCCCGTCTCCGCGACCAACTCGCCGAACGAGAGCGCCCGCCGCGTTGCGCGGCCCTCGCTGTCGCGTTCGCAGAGCGCACGGAAGACGTGTTCGACCGTCGGCTCGAGTCCCGGCAACTCGCCCAAGATCGCGTCCGCGTGCTGCGAGAGCGCGTTGGCGATCGTGCCGACGTGCTGGTAATGCTCCTTCGTCAGGTGCCGTTTGCCGGCGCCCGCCGGCGGCGTTGCATCGTCCCACATCCGGCGCAGGCAGTGCTGCAGCACGGGCAGCTCGTCGACCCGCCCGCCGGCGTCGTTCACGATCGTCTCGACCAGTGCGGAATCGATCGATGCGCCGGCCTTCTCGATCGGTTTGTTGATGACTTGCTTGCGCTGATCGCGGTTGAGCGACGGTACCAGAAATTGCGCCGAGCTGACGGCTTCGGGCAGGTCGGGAAACTGCGCGCAGTCGCCGATGAAGTCGGAGCGCATCGTAATGATGATGAAGACTTCGCGGGCCGGATCGCGGCTCGCTTGGAGCAACTGCTCGACGAACGAAGCGGCGACGTTGTGGCGCAACGCTTCGGTCACCCGATCGCTATGCGCACCTTGCACGAACGGGCGAAAGAGCTCTTCGAACTGGTCGACCAGGATCAGCACCGACGTGCCCTTGAGATTCGGGATCTCGTCCAGCGCCTGGGACAAACCGAAACTCGACCCGTGCAGCGCGAACCCGATGCGCTCGCGGCGGATCTCGTTGCGGGTCCGCTCCCGATCCGTCGTCGCGACCGGAGAGAGGGTCCCAAGCGCGTCGGCGAGCCGCTCCAGCGGTGCATTACCCGGCTTGAACGTCACGACGCGCCAGGAACGGCCGCGGCCTTCGCGCGTTTCGTCGTCGAGCAGCGGCAAGAAACCGGCCCGGACCAGCGACGACTTTCCACAGCCCGAACTCCCGACGACCGCGATGAAGCGGTTGCGATCGATCAGCCGGTAGAGCGCGTAGTTGTCGGTCTCGCGGCCGAAGAAATACTCTCGATCCTCATACCCGAACGGCCGTAACCCGGGAAACGGCCGCTCCGCCGACAGTTCCGTCGGCGCGGCAGCGATCACCCGGCGCTCCGCAAGACGTCGTCGAGATTCGGCGGCGGCTCGGCCGGCTGGGTGCTGACGTCGAAGACTTTGTCGAGTTGTCGCGGCGGAAGCTCGTGGAAAAAGACTTTCTCTTTGCTTTCCGGTGGAAAGAGCACGCCCACCCGCGATTTGAACGGCATTTGGCGCCCAAGCTTCTTCCATTCGAATTCGGCCGCATTCGCCTTGACCCAGACGTCCGGGGCGTTGGCCCAGCAGAGCCAGACTTCGTCGCACTTCTTGATCTGCGCGTCATGCCACGCGTTGCGTTCGTCGGTTCCGCCGCCGACGACCGGTAATTCCGAGTCGATGCCGCGCGTCTTCTTCAGCGATTTTCGCAGGTTTTGGGCGAAGTCGCGGTCGGATTCGTTGCAGAGCACGTAGACGAACGAGTCCGGCGTGAGCGTCTGGCGCTCGGGAAGTTTGGGCGGGTGCAGTTCCAAATGTGAGAGCAGGTCTTTGCGAAACGTCGCACTCTCCGCGTCGTCGACCAAATCGCTGTGGACCGTCTCGTCGTCGAACCGGGCCAGCACGTCGGCGAACTTGCGCACGAGCGGCTCGGCCGCGACCGGCCGGCCGTCCTCACCCTCGGAGGCTTCGGGCGTCCAGACTTCGGGTGCCCACACGTAGCGCCGAAAAGCTAAGCCCGCTTCCGGCTGGGCGTGATTTGCCAACCGGCGCGCGCGCTCCATCTGCAACTTGACGATGGGCTGGGCGTCGCGTGCGTCGGGGGTGGGACCCGGCAGCTCGCCCAGAAGATGGATTGACAGCTCGGCGCCCTGCAAGCGCTCGTCCACCCATGCGGCCGGAGTCAGATCCGGCACGACCTCATCCCGGCCCGGCACGACCTCGTAACCGTTACCGACCAAATCGTCGAAAAGCTTCACGTACTCGGCCTGCATGTCGCGCGCCGGTTTCGCCAGATAGACTTTGCGCCCGTTCTTGGGGATCGCCGGCACGGCGGGCGACGGCGGAGGGGCTGCCGGGAGACCGGTGCGGGAAAGGCGCCAGATCTTGTTGGCGAGCTTGACGATGACGTCGGTGTACTCGCGCCCGGTGGGCAAACCGCGCTTGAAAAAGTCGACCTCGCGGCCGGCTTCTTCCTTGCCCTCGAACCGAAAGAATTTGTACCCGACCTGCCCTTGCAGCGCTTCCGGCAGCAGCTGCCGATCGACGTGCTTCTTGGCGACCACGACGATCCGTTCGCGCACGGTTTGCTCGTCGAGACCGGCCGCGCGCCGCGCCTCGACGAACCAATTCAACTCTTTTCGGCAGTAGTCGCTGCTCAACCAGTTGCCGGACAGCACGACGACCAAAATGTCCGCTTGCTTGACCGCCCCCTCGATCCGGGGATCGAACTGGTCGCTCTCGTCGACCTCGGAGGTGTCTTGCCAGATCTGGGGCGTCGGCGGATCGAGTTCCGAGAACTCGTACTCGAGCTGCTCGCGCAGAGCCTTGACGAAACCTTTGGCCGTGGGTTCCGGATTCGGCGGGACTTCGTTGTCCTTGCGAGCGTAGGAGATGAAAATCAGCACGGCCCCGTCACTATGCATTCGAGCGACGAAATGAATGGGGCCCATTCGGCACCCCCGGGGCGCCTTCCCCGTCGTGCCGTGGGACTAGATCAGGTCGTACCGTCGCAGGACTGCACGCCCCACTGCCCGTTCGAATAGTATTCGGCAAACGAGAAGATCGAGAAATCGTCTTTCAGCTGCAGCGGGCCCTCGACTTTTGCTTGCAGCACGCCCTTGTTGATCGGCCAGATCGCATTGAGCTCTTTGCACGAGGTGACGATCGCGAGGAAGTAGCGTTGACCGCCGTCGGTGTCCTCGTACTCGGCGAACGTGACGATCGGCCGCTGCGCCATCGCGTTCACCTTGGCGAGCCGCATGACGAACGGATCGATGGCATCGGCTTCCTTGTTGGACGCGGGGTCGAACTTCGGCGCACCGGCAGGCGGCACGAACGGTGCGGCGCTCTTAGTGGGCGCAGGCCGCGGAGCGCTCGCCACGTGGGTCGGCAGGTGCAGCATGCCACGCCACACGAGCACCCCGCCGGCAACGAGCACGACGACAACGACAAGCAAGGCCCCTCGAATGATGACGCTCAGGTTCATGCGTTAAACAAACGTCCTACGTGCTCTCGTCGCGCTCGGCGCGTTGACGCAATTGCTTGAGCTGCCACAGGTGGATGAAGCGCTGGATCTCGTCTTCGCTGCGCTGCGGGAGATGCAGAAAGCGCACGCCGTGTGCGAACCGCTGCGTGCGCAGGTTGTAGAACGCGATCACGATCTTGCCGGCGATGTCGAACTGTTCGAAGGGGGTCGGCGGAACCTTGACGCGGCGCTTGCGCTCGCCGAACACGGTCCGCTCCGTGATCTCCTTTTCGATGAACACGTCCTTGACTTCGGCGGTCGGAAGCGTGAAACGAAAATCGATCACCGTGTCCTTGGTGAAGTCCTCGTCGCCGAGCAAACGCAAACCGCCGACGCTCAAGTCGTTGGCGCTCGCAGAGCGCGTGCCTTCGCGCCCATCAACGACGTAGACGATCGGGAATTCGATCGACGCGCGATAGCTCTGACGCTTTTGGTCCGACTTGGGCGAAGGGGCGGTTTCGCCCCCGGCACCGGGCCTGCGAATGTTGAACACGGACGAGCGAGGCACTTCCAGGAAGAAGCCGCGCGCCCTTCGTAGCCCGTCCTCATGGTGACGTCGCTCGCTTCACGCCTCCTGGAAGCGCTCGGCCCGGACACCGTGCGGAGTTCTCCGGAAGATCTCGCCGTGTATGCATACGACGCGTACAGCGAAGGGTATCTGCCGACTGCCGCCGTGATCCCGCGCGACGCTCGCGAGGCGGCGCTCGCGGTGCGCATCGCCTTCGAGTGCGGCGAGCCGGTCGTGCCGCGCGGCGCCGGTTCCGGTCTCTGCGGCGGGGCGATCCCGGCGCGTGGCGGCCTCGTCGTCTCAATGGTCCGGATGAATCGCATCCTCGAACTCGACGTGCGCAACCGCCGCGCACGCGTCCAGCCCGGCCTCATTAACCTCGACCTCTCGCGGGCGATCGCCGGGCACGGCATCTTCTACGCGCCCGATCCGTCGAGCCAGAAAGTCTCGACGATCGGCGGCAACGTCGGGACCAACGCCGGCGGTCCGCACTGCCTGTCCTACGGGACGACGACGAATCACGTGCTGGGCGTCGAGTACGTCGACGGCGCGGGTGTGATCCACCACACATCGCTGGACGACTCGGGCTACGATCTCACCGGCCTCCTCGTCGGCTCCGAGGGAACCTTGGGACTGGTCACGAGCGTCGACGTGCGCCTCATGACGCTGCCGGAATCGGTGCGCGTCGGCCTCGCGGCCTTTCCCGACGTCGAGTCGGCCTCGGAGGCGGTCTCCGCGATCATCGCGGCCGGCATCGTGCCGACCGCGCTCGAGATCATGGACAAGCTGATCACCGGCGCGGTCGAAGCACACTACCACGCCGGTTTTCCGCTCGACGCCGGAGCGGTGTTGCTGGTCGAGATCGCGGGCCCGCGCGACGACATGGCGGCGGGCGAAGCGGCGATCGCGCGGATCGCGCAAACGCACGGCGCGATCTCGTGGCGTTCGTCGGCCGACCCGCAGGAACGCGAGGCGTTATGGGCGTCGCGCAAAGGCGCGGCCGGCGCGCTCGGGCGCATCGCGCCGAACTACTACATTCAAGATGCCTGCGTCCCGCGCACGAAGCTGCCGGCCGTCATCCACGAGATCGACCGCATCGCGCACGACTACGATCTGCCGGTCGGCAACGTGTTCCACGCCGGCGACGGCAACTTGCACCCGCTGCTGTGCTTCGACCGGCGCGATACCCGGGCGGTGCGCGCCGTCGTCGAGGCCGGCACCGAAATTCTCGCGACGTGCATCGCGATGGGCGGAACGATCAGCGGCGAGCACGGCATCGGGTACGAGAAACGGGATGCGATCTCGCTCGTCTTCGGCGCCGACGATTTGGCGGCGATGGGCCGCGTCCGCGACGTGTTCGATCCGCACCGCCTGTTCAACCCCGACAAGATCTTCCCGACCGGCGCGGTGTGCGGCGAAGTGCGCGCGCCGGCGGCGGTCGCATGACGGCGAGCGTCACCCCCCGCATCGTCAAGCCGTCCGCGGCGGCCGACGCCGCGGCGACGCTCGCGGCGTGCGCGCGCGACGGCGCGGCGGTCGTCATCGTCGGCGGATCGACGCTGCAGTCGCTGGGGAATGCGCCGTCGCGCTGCGACGTCGCCGTGCACACCGGCGGGCTGTGCGGCGTTCGCGATTACGATCCGCGCGACATGACGGCCGGCATCGACGGCGGCACGACGCTGTCCGAAATCGCGCGCGTGCTGGGCGAGCACGGCCAGTGGATTCCCTTCGACGCTCCGTTTGCGGCGCGCGCGACCGCCGGCGGAACGCTCGCCGCCGGCTGGGCCGGCCCGCGCCGCGCCACGTACGGCCGCCCGCGTGACCTGCTGATCGGCTCGACGATCGCCCTGGCCGACGGAACGCTCGCGCGGGCCGGCGGGATGGTGGTCAAGAACGTCACCGGTTACGACATGAGCAAGCTCTACGTCGGCTCGCTCGGCACGTTGGGACTGATCGCGCGCGCCAACTTCAAGACGCTCCCGCTCCCGGGCGCTCGGCGGTTGGCCATTGCCCCGCTCGCACCGGACCTGCGCGAGCGCGCGATCGCGGCGATCGGCGGATTGGCGATCGAACCGGCGGCGGCGCTGGTGCTGGACGGCTTCGCGCGCATCGCGCGCTACCCTCACGCCGCGGAGCGCCTGGTGCTGCTGTTTGAAGGCTCCGAGGCGGTCGTGGAGCGCGCGACGCGCGATCTGCGCTCGGCGTTGGGCCGCGCCGGCATCGCCGAGACGCTGCTGCACGACGGCGATGCGGCGGCCCAAACGTTCGCGGAGATCGTCGACGCGTACGTCGACGCAAGCGGCGAACGCACGCTGATCTACCGCAGCACGGGGCTGCCGTCGACGGCGTGGACGCGCACGCGCACCGGCGAAGCGCTGGCCCACACGCACGGTCTGCACGCCGAGAGCATCGCCGATCTGCGCACCGGCGATGCGATCCTGCGGTTCTCCGCGCGCACCGTCGCGGCGTTCACCGCCAAGATCGCGGCTTTCGACGCCGGCGTGCGCGGCGCGTTCGAACACGCGACCGTGCTTGCCGGCGGCGCGGCTCTGCGGGCGTCGATCGACGCGTGGGGCACGGTGCCGTCGACGATCGCGACGATGCGCGCGATCAAGGCTCGCTTCGATCCCGCCGGCATCCTCGCGCCGGGCCGCTATGTCGGCGCGATCTAACGCGCTGCTGCACGACGTGCGCAGCGTGACGACGACCGTGCTGCGCTCGCCCGACCGCTTCGTCCGCCTGATCCGGCTGGGGCCGCGCGGGCTCGCGTCGATGGCGCGCTTTCTCGTCGCCGTCGTGCCGCGGGCGTCGCGCGCGCTCGAAGCGATCCGCGAACGGGCTGCGGCGATCCCGGCGGCCGCGCTGCGCGAACAAGCGCTGGCGTCGATCGACGCCAAGGCCTTTCACGTCCAGGGCGGCTGCATTCTCGCGACGTTTCTGCCGGCCGCCGACGCCGCGCGCTACGTGCGCATCGTCGCGTCGCTCGAAACGATCTACGACTACCTCGACAACCTCTGCGACCGGCTGCCGGGCGTCACCCAAGCGGCGTTCGCCACGCTGCACGGCGCGCTGCTCGACGCGCTCGACGACCAACGCACGCCCGGCGCGTACTACCGCGACGGTCCGCCGGGCGACGAGGGCGGTTATCTGGCCTGGCTCGTCGCCGACGTGCGCGCCGGACTCGCGACGTTGCCGCATTACGCGGCGGTGCGCCCGGCGCTCGCGCAAATCGCCGGCTACTACGTACAGTTGCAGACGCTCAAGCACGGTGACGCCGCCGGGCGGGAAGCCGTTTGCAGCGCGTGGTACGGCGAGCACGCCGAGTCGTTCCCGGGCCTGTACTGGTGGGAGTTCGCCGCGGCGTGCGGCTCGTCGCTCCCGGTGTTCGCGTTGATCTATCTCGCGCTGCAACCGCGCATCGACGCGCGCGCGATCGACTCGACGGTCGCCGCATATTTCCCGAACGTCTCGGCCGTCCACATTCTGCTGGACTATTTCATCGATCAAGCCGAAGACCGCGAACACCGCGAACTGAACTTCGTGGCCTGCTATCCGTCGAGCGCGGTCGCCGTCGAACGCGTCGGCCGGTTGGTTCGAACGACCAGCGAGCGGTTGCGGGCGCTGGCCCACGGCGAGTGGCACGAGTTCGTCCTGCGCGCCATGTGCCTGTTCTACCTCACCCACCCCAAGGTCTACGAACAGCGGCTCGATCGCGAGAGCGCCGCCGTGCTCGCCGCCTTGTGAAAGGACGAGCGGGCCGCGCCGTTCAACGGCGCTCTGCATGAAAGCGCTCCGTGTTCTGGGCGTTGCTTGCGCGTGCGTATTGCTCGCCGCGGCGCCGCCGCACACGCAGATCTACGGGTTCAGCATGACCAGCAGCGACCAGGAGTTCGCGCTCGAAGATCGCTTCCTCGACATCCCGAGCGCCGCCGGGGCCCTCGCGGACGCCGCAGCGCTGGCCGCCGAACCGCACTACGCCGGCTCGGACGGCGACTACAAGCTGGCCCTCTACGTACGCGATCAGTTCAAATCGTTCGGTTTCGACACCAGCATCGAGACCCTGACCGCACGCATCGACGTACCGAAGACCCTCACGCTGGGACTGGTGCCGACCGGCGTGTCGGCCAACATTCCGGCCTACGTGTCGCTGGCCAAGCGCAAACTGTTCCGGCGCCAGAAGATCGCGCCGGGCGCACCGCGGCCTGAGCTCGACATCGGCCTCGACCTGCGCGAGCTGCCCGACCCGAACGATCCCGACACGGCCAACCCGGCCGTCGGCCTGCCGTTCCTCGCCGGAAGTGCCGACGGCAACGTCACGGCGCCCCTGGTCTACGCCGGCCACGGGACCCCGGCCGACTACGCCCTGCTCGACGGCCACGGGATCGACCCGAAAGGCGCGATCCTGCTGATCCGGCTCGGCGCCGACACGCGGGGCGGGCTCGTCCGGCGCGCGCAAGCCCACGGTGCCGTGGGCGCCCTGCTCTACGACGACCCGGCCGACGACGGCTTCGGCCGCGGCGCGGCGTACCCGAACGGCCCGTGGCGCCCCTTGACCTCGGTCCAGCGCGGGACCGTCGGCGAGGGCGTGACGATTCCGGTGCTGCCGATCTCGGCAGCCAACGCGCGCACGCTGCTGGCGGCCTTGCAGGGACCGTCGGCGCCGCGCCCCTGGACGGGCGCGCTGTCGGTGGGCTATCCCTTTGCCCGCGGCCCGGCCAAAGTCCACATGGACGTGGTGCTGATCCGCCGCCAGACGACGCTCTGGAACACGATCGGCATCCTCCACGGGACGCTGCCCGGCCAAGAGCTGGTCGTCGGAGCGCAACGTGACGCCTGGGTCTACGGGATCGGCGCCGGCGGCGGCGGGACCGTGACGCTGCTGGAGACCGCGCGCGGGCTCGGCGACTTGGCCCGCACCGGCTGGACGCCGGGACGCACGATCGTGCTGGCGGCCTGGGACGGTGAGGAGCTGGGATCGTACGGTTCGCTCGCCTACCTCAAACGCCACGGTGACGAGATCCGCGACAGCTCGATCGCCTACCTGAACACCGAACCCGCGATCACCGGCCGTACGTTCGGCGCGGACGCGGTCGCGGCAATCGCGCAGACCATCGCCGAAGCTTCGCACGTCGTTCCCGACCCGGCCGAGCCCGGCGCTACGGTTTACGAGCGCTGGGCGTTTCGCACGCACGGTGCGCTGCCGCCGATCGACCGCGGCAACGGCGGCGTCGATCCCGCACCGTTCCTGTTCGGTGCCGGCACGCCCAGCGCGGACGCGTCGTTCTCGGGGCCGTTCGGACCCTACCACTCGAGCTACGACACGCTGCAGTTCGCGCGCACGATCGCCGATCCGCAATTCGATCTGCACCGCGCGATCGCGCAGCTCTACGGCGTGGCCGTCTTGCGCCTGGCCGACGCCGACGTCGTGCCGTATCACTTCACCGCCTACGTGGCGCCGATGAACGGCGCGCTGCGCAATCTCGCCAACCTCGCCCATGCGCGGAAAGTGAACGTCGACGTGCGCGGTTTCCAAACGACGATCCGGCGCTTCGCCGCGAACGCCGCCCGGCACGATGCGGCGACCAAACGCGTCGCAACCGGCTCGCGCGCGGATCGCGAATTGGAAGCCGCGCGGGTGCTCGATCTCACCGTCTACGGCGTCGAGGGCGACACGGCGATTTCGTTTCCCGACGTCGTGCGGGCGATTCGTGAAGGCGATCAGAACGCGGTCGACATCGCCGTGGCGCGCACGCGCACGACGCTCGACCGCGCGGGCTCGCTGATCGCGCAATAAGCGTGAAGATCGCGGTGCTGGGCGCGTCCGGCTTCGTCGGCCGGGCGCTGACCGCGGCGCTCACGCAGCGTGGCGACGAGGTGCGCAGCGTGTCCTTACGCGATCCCGCGCGCGCCGCCGAAGGCGTCGCGGGCAGCGACGTCGTCGTCAATCTGGCCGGCGCGCCGGTCATCGGTCGTTGGACCGCCGAACGCAAACGCGTGATCGCCCGCTCGCGCATCGATTTGCCGCGCGCCTTTCTGAGCGCGCTGGAACGCGTCGACGAGCGGCCGAACGCCTATGTCAGCGCATCGGCGATCGGCTACTACGGCATGAGCCGCACGGCAACGTTCACCGAAACGAGCCCGCCCGGCGACGACTTTCTGGCGCGCGTCTGCGTCGGCTGGGAAGAGGAGGCCGCCCGCGCGCGCACGCTCGGCATGCGCGTCGCGGTCGTGCGCACCGGGCTCGTGCTCGGCCGCGGCGGCGGCGCGCTGACCCCGCTCTTGCCGCTCTTCCGCGCCGGCCTCGGCGGACCGGTCGCCAGCGGCGAGCAGTGGACGTCGTGGGTGCATCTCGAGGACCACGTCGGGATCTTCTTGCTGGCGATCGACGGCTACGCCGGAGCGCTGAACTCCACGGCGCCCAATCCGGTGAGAAACCGCGACTTCACGCGGGCGCTCGCCGCCGCCGTCCACCGTCCGGCCGTCCTCCCGGCGCCCGAATTCGGGATCAAACTCCTCTTCGGCGAGGGCGCCTCGGTCGTGACCGAAGGCCAGCGTGTCTTACCCGAGGCGGCGCTCGCCGCCGGCTACCGCTTCCGCCACCCCGAAATCACCGAGGCCTGCGCCAGCCTCATCCCTCGACAAGCTCGGGATGACAGTCAACCTAGGAGCCAATAGCTTTCGTTAGAAGCGGGCCACAATGGCAACGACTTTGACCAAAAACGCGTTCCGCGCGGATCACCTCGGCAGCTTCTTGCGTCCGCCGGAATTGCTCCGGATGCGCGAGGAAAAGCCGGGGTCGCCCGAACTGCGCGCCCTCGAGGATCGCGAGATCCTGCGCATCCTCGCGAAACAGAAAGAGCTCGGCTTCGAGATCTTCACCGACGGCGAGTTTCGGCGCGAAGGCTTCATGTCGGATCTCGTCGAGGCCGTCGACGGATTCTCGAGCAGCGATGCCGACGCACGCATGTGGACGAACGCGCAGACGAAGACGCGCGGCAACACGCAGCCGTTGCTCGACGTCGTTACCGCGAAGATCAAACAGAAGCGGCGCTTGACCGAGCACGAAACGTCGTTCCTCTTGAAGAATGCGCCGGGCGCGGTCAAGATGACGCTGCCGAGCTCGAACCAGTTTCCGGCGATCGCCTACCGCAAGCCCGCCAGCGAAAAAGCCTACCCGACCTACAAATCGTTCTTAGCCGACGTCGCCGCGATCATCGCCGGCGAAATGGAGGCACTCGCCAACGAAGGCGTCGCGTATATCCAGATCGACGCGCCGCGCTACAGCTACTATCTCGACGAGAAGTGGCGCAACTTCTTGCGCACGGAGTACAGCCACGATCTCGACGGATTGCTCGACGAAGCGATCGCGTCCGACAACCTCGGCTTCCGCAAGGCGCGCAAGCCGGGCGTGATCCTCGCGATCCATCTGTGCCGCGGCAACAACAAGAGCAACTGGTACGCGCAAGGCGGCTACGATAACATCGCCGAGAAGGTCTTCAACAAGCTCGAGGTCGACCGGTTCCTGCTCGAATACGACGACGAACGGTCGGGATCGTTCGAGCCGCTGCGCTTCGTGCCCAAGGGCAAGATCGTGGTGCTCGGTTTGGTCACCACCAAACTCGGCACGCTCGAAAATGCCGACACGCTGGCGAAGCGGATCGATGCGGCCACCAAGTATCTGCCGCTCGATCAGCTCGCGCTCAGCCCGCAGTGCGGCTTCGCCTCGATGTCCTCCGGCAACATCATCGCCGAAGACGAGCAGTGGGCCAAGATGAAGCTGGTCGCCGACGTCGCCAAAAAAGTCTGGGGCTAACGGCGTGGCGACTACCGACACGATCGCGCAAGCGAAGTGGGACGTCATGTCCGCGAACCACATCCTCGCGCGCGAAGGCGTGCTCGACGGCTACGGTCACGTCAGTCAGCGGCATCCCGACAACCCGCAGCGCTTCTTCCTCTCACGCTCGCGCAGCCCGGAGCTGGTGGCGGTCGAGGACATCATGGAGTTCACGCTCGACGGAACGGTCGCCGGCAACGACGACCGGCCGCCGTATCTCGAGCGCTTCATCCACGCGGCGATCTATCGCGCGCGGCCCGACGTCGTCTCGGTCGTGCACTCGCACCAAGAGGACGTGGTCCCGTACTCGATCAGCTCGGTGCCGCTGGAGCCCGTCTGGCACCAGGCGACGTGCATCGGCAACCACGTGCCGGTGTGGGACATCCGCGACAAATTCGGCGACACGAACATGCTGGTCACCAATATCGAGCAAGGCGCCGATCTCGCCGCCGCGCTCGGGCGGGACCGGGTCGCGCTGATGCGCGGTCACGGCTTCGTGGCGGCCGGCGACCACTTGCAAAGCGCGGTGAGCATGGCGATCTATCTGCCGAAGAACGCGCGCATCCTCACCACCGCCAAGCTGCTCGGCGGCAGCGTGAAGGTCACGACGCCGGGCGAAGTCGAGCGCGCCGGCCAGATCCACCCCGGAACCCCCGCCTTCCAACGCGGCTGGGAATACTGGCTCTCCCGCGCCGGGGTGAAGCGCTAGCGCGGCGGGCGCTACGCCGCGCCGCGGACGCGATCGATGAGTGCCGTCGCATCCGTGGGCACCGTGTCGGCGCGCCAGGCGACGTGGCCGTCGGGCCGCACGAGCACGAGCGCGCGCTCGTAGAGCGCATGGATGCCGGCGCTCGCGAGATCGACTACGCGCAGCGGCACCCCGCGGTTTCGCGCCGCGTCGAGCAGCGCGTCGACCGGCGGCGGCGCAGCGCCCAACCGCAACAGCACGAATCCGCGCCCGAACAGATCGAGCGTCGAGGTGCCGTCGGCGAGCCAGGCGTGCGGAGCGCGGGTGCCGGGCCGCGCGACGGGGACGAACGCCTTCTGCTCCACGGGCGGTCGCTGCGTGCCGTCCGGAACGCAGATCGGCGAGCGTTCGTAGCAATAGCCCAGCCGGAGATTGTCGGTGAACGGCGGGACTTGCGCGTGATGACGATCGTATTCGCGCTTGAACGCGAGCCGCGACGCCTCGCCTTGCGGTGAATCGCGGTCGATCTCGGGTCCGGCCGGCAGCTCGGCAAAGACGTTGAACAGTCCCGTCGACACGGTGACGTTATCGACCGCGATCGGCTTGCGCTCGATTTCGTAGGAATCGAGCAAGCCGGGACCGGCCCAGCCCTCGATGTCGGCGGTGAGTTTCCAGGCGAGGTCCAACGCATCGCCGAGCCCGGTGTGCAAGCCCAAACCGCCGGTCGGCGACGTCTCGTGCGCGGCGTCGCCGCAAATGAACACGCGGCCGTCGCGGTAATGCTGCGTCACGCGCTCGCGGCGCTCCCACGCCATCTCGTTGATGATCTCGTACGCAAAGTCGGTCCCCGCCATCCGCCGCAGGTATGCGGCCGCGTCGTAGGCCGGGTCGGCATTGAGCACCGTGAGCCGCCACAACTCTTTGCCGTCGATGCCGATCAGCTCCGCCCACGTTTCGGTGGGGTCGGTGAAGCGATAGAATTTGGCCCAGCCTTTGTCATGGATGCCGATCAGCGCCGGGGAGCGGAAAAAGATATTCACGCTGTGCGCCACGTGCCCGAGACCCTCGTAGCCGAAGCCGAGCGCACGCACGACGGTTCCACTTGCGCCGTCACACCCGACCAGATAGCGCGCGACGATCGTTTCCCGTTGTCCCGTCTTTTCGTCGATCAGCGTCGCCCGCACGCACTCGGCATCTTGCACGAACGACTCGAGGCTCGTGTGGTGCCGGAGGTCGATCAGCGGCAGCGACCGCGCGCGCTCGAGCAGAATCGGATCGTAGTAGATTTGCGCGCAGCCGCGCGGCGGCTCGGGCGTATACGGCAACGCCTGATCGGCGTACGACGGCAGCCGGTCGCGCGCCAGCTCGTACCCGGTGAGGCTCGTGCAATACACGAAGTCGTTCGGGAAGGTCTGCGGCCACCCCAACGTTCGCGCCTTTTCGGCGACGCCGATGCGGCGGTTGATCTCCATGCCGCGAATCGAGATCATGCTCATCTTCGGTACGTGCACCGAACCGTCGCGCTTCTCGACGAGCGTGCACGGCACGCCGGCCAGGCCGAGCTCGATGGCCAACACGAGCCCCACCGGACCGCCGCCGACGATCAGGACGGGAAGGATCTCTTCGCTCACTAGAAACGAACGAGCAGTTCCGCCTGCAAGGCGTCATGCCAATCGGCGCCGGGCTCGACGACGTGATTGCCGCCGCGCAAGGCGCGATAGCTTGACGGGTCGGTTCCGCGCGGCGTTCCGCCGGCCTCGACCACGTCGACGGCTTCGAGCAGCAATCGCCGCAACACGATCACCGCGCGGTCGGTCGTGCCCAGATGTTCGCGCGAGCGATCGACGATCGGACCCATCCCAACCTGCACCGCGATGTCCTGCGTGTTGATCCCCGGAATCCCGGTGAAGGTGCGCTTCTGCAACTCGCGATCGATATTGAAGTCGTTCGCGAGTTGGGCTTTGAGGTGAAACGGCCGGGCCGGATCGACGTCCTCCGGCCCGCGCCCGATCTCGTGCTCGATCTCGTCGATGAACTTCGGGGTCAACGGTACCGCCGGGTTGTCCGAGTACATGAAGTTGTACGTTGCGGTATGTTCGTCGTCGACCGGTGCCCAGAAGTGCCCGTTGATCGTGAGGATTTCGGGATCGATGGCGTGATTTTGCCCGCGAATTTGCGTCACCGGCATGACGTAATGATACACGCGCACGTGCTGCAGCTCGCCGCGCGCGCGAATGCCCGTGTAGAGATAGCCGTAGTCCGTCGGCTCGACCTCGATGCGCGGCACCGTGGCGTCGTAGTTCTGCAAGAACGAGCGGTCGCCGATCTTTTGGTTGTGCAAGATCAGAACGTGCGCGGAATCGAAGCCGCCCTCGAGCGCCTGCAGGTAGTTGGCGTCTTCGAACGTTTTCGAGATGTGACGGTGGGTCGCCGGGGCACGTAAGAACTCACTATCCGGCGGCGCCGGCTGCCGGTCGGCCGGACCCATGTACGTCCACACGATGCCGCCGCCTTCGAAGGTCGGGTAGGCCTTGATCCGCACCTTCGTCTTGAAGAGCGTCCCTCGACTCCGCTCGGGATGACGCGGCTCCGAAGGCATGTCGACGCAGGCGCCGTCGCGATCGAACTTCCAGCCGTGGTACACGCAGCGCAAGCCGCACTCTTCGTTGCGCCCGAAAAACATCGGCGCCCGCCGGTGCGGGCAGAACGCATCCAGCAGACCGACCTTGCCGTCGGTATCGCGAAACGCGACCAAGTCCTCACCCAGCAAGCGCACGCGCACCGGCGGACCATCACGCTCCGGAACCTCGCTCGAGAGCGCAGCCGGCAGCCAATAGCGCCGTAGGGTCTCCCCCATCGGCGTACCGGGGCCGACTCGCGTCAAACGTTCGTTTTCCTGCGGGGTCAACATTCGCGCATGTGCTCCTGAGTGCGAAGTGGAAGCGTTTTCTATGCAGACGAGCCTTTCCCGTGCCCGAGCCATGTCGGTGCTGGCGTCCGCGTTGGTCGCGCCGGCCGCAGCAGGTGCGCAAGCCCCGGCGATCGTGCGGATCGGTACTCCCGGGAACGACGGCAACGCGCTGGCGTACTACGCGTTCGAAAACGGGGTTTTTCGCAAGCACGGCATCGACGCGCAGATTCAAACGATCCGTGCCGGCAGCGGCGCCGGCATTGCCGGTGCGGTGGTCGGCGGATCGCTCGACGTCGGTGAAGCCGATATCATCGCCGTCGCGGCGGCGCGCGAGCACGGACTGCCGCTGCTGCTCATCGCGCCCTCCTTTCTGCATCGCGGGCCGGCGCCGGTGACCGCGCTGGTCGTTGCGAAAACGTCGGCGATCCACACCGCAGCCGATCTCAACGGAGCGACGATCGCGGTTCCCTCGCTGACCGGCCCGGCAAAGCTCGTCACCGAGGCCTGGCTGCAAAAGAACGGCGCGACGACGGCCACGATCAAATACGTGGAGGTGCCGCCGACCGCCGTGGCCGCCGCGATCGCCCGCGGCACGGTCGTTGCGGCGACGACGACGGAGCCGAATCTTGCCGCCGCGCTCGACGAGGTGCGAGTGCTGGGTTACGTCTACGACGCGATCGGCAACCCGCTCCAAGTGTCGGCCTGGTTTGCGACCGAAGACTGGATCCGCGCCAACACGGACGTCGCGCGCCGCGTCGTTGCGGCGCTGCGCGAGTCGGCCGCGTGGGCCGACGATCCGCGCAATCACGCCGCGTCGGCGGCGATCTTGCAGAAATACACCCCGTTCGCGTCGGACTTGCTGCCGAAGATGCACCGCGCGCAATACGGCGAGGTCTTCGATCCGGCGATCGTCCAGCCGCTGCTCGACGCCGCCTACGATCAGAAGTCGCTGCCGAAACCGATCGCCGCGAAGGACCTCTTCAGCAGCGTGGCCGTCACACGTTCATGACGCGAACGGCCGCTCGGTGCTGGGCAACGCTCTTGCTGATCGGGATGGCGGCTGCGCCGTCCATGCCCGCCACGGCGCGCATCCCGCGCCCACGTACGGCCATCTGCTGAATCTGCCCAACTTCCTGACCCTGTGTCGGCTGGGCTCGATTCCGATCTTCCTGACATTTCTGACCCGCCAACGCTACACGGCGGCGCTGTATGTCTTTATCGCGGCCGCGGTCACCGACGGACTCGACG
>JBEKXE010000069.1:0-23042 GCA_049512335.1 Candidatus Lustribacter sp. | reverse complement strand
CGTCATCCGACGCCGCGACGACTTGCCAGAAACGGCGCAGGTATTCGCCGCCCTTCGTGCCGCGGGCAGTCTCCGCGAGAAGCGGATCGTAGTGAGCTTCCGACCGATTGTACGCCGAGCGCTGACTGCGAATTGCCCCGGAGCGCTCCGCTTGGGTCTCAATCATACGACGCCCTTCCTGGTGGAGGGAGAGGCCCCTGCGGCACAATTTCTGCGTGGCGGGAAGTGCAGCGATGAAGCGGCATAGGGAGCGCTTAGCAAACGCGACCGTTCGTCGTCCTGAAGGCGGCCATCTGCCGGCATAAATCGATTCATACACAGGACTTCGACGCACGCAATCGCGTTGGGTAATCGGTCACTCTCGCAAAAAGTTCAAGCTTAGTAACGCAAAGTGCGCTTGCTGAAGGAAGACGCGGTCGTACTCGGTGAGCTTCTCATCGGCGATGACGGCCCGGGCGACATCGGTGTAATCGTGAAAGCCGAAATGCATCTCAACGTTGAGCAGAAGCCACAGTGGACGGCAGACTCCGGGGTAACCCGCAGCCTTTTCTTTTTTCTTTCGTATCTGCTCGGTGAGTGCGGCTCGAAAGAGCTGCGGTCGCCCATGGTCGACAAGCAGCATCACGGGATTCCGGGTCTCGCCCCCGATGCGGTAGCTGCCGAACGTGCTCATTCCGGCGAGTAGGGGGAATTCCGACTTATCGGGCTTGAGTGGCATCTTGTCACCGTCGAGCGACCGCGCAAGCGCAACGATTTCCTCGAAGAGGTTGTCGATCGGCAAACCCGCTGTATAGTACTCGACTGGGATTGCACCAAAGCGGAGGTTCAGAATGCCGGCCTTGAAGGCGGCCAGCACTAACGGGTCCTGGCATCGACGGGTTGCGGCGTTGAGCGCCTCGACGTCGAGCGTTAGCCGGTGCGCGGCTTGGTCCATCACCATCGTCTGTTCGATGAACGCGATTGTCGCATCGTCGAGCGTTAGCTCGGTGTCGGGCAAAGGTGTCGCCCGTCGCCGTACATCAACGACCCCTTCACGATCGAGACCGAGGTTGACGGCGAGGTGCGCGACCGCATTCGCCTCGATGAACGTCTTCTCGTAGAATGACGTATCGGGCTTGCGCATCTCTTTCTGACGCTCGCCAAGGGAAACGCCATCAACGAGGACGGTGTGATGCCGGTCGGTACGTGAATCGACGCCCTGACCGAGTTTGGCCACCGCGGCCTTGAAGGTCGCGTGGCTTTCCGAGTTCGTGTATTCGGTCAGGGTTGGCTTGCGTGCCATCCGTAAGATTTCGGCGACCCACGCGTAGCGTCATCTCACTGCTGTTCGAGGTGCGCGAGACCTGAGCTGGATTTATCTGCACTTTCTCGTTGGTTCGCCTTGCGTCGCGCCGGTGCACCCCAATAGCGAGGCTGACCCTGACCGCATCGCGTCTCGGACGAGTAGACACTGGCGCCACCATGGAGCCCATGGACTCTTTCGAATTCTGCGTCGACCTCGACAGTGTCGAAGGCGCGGTTATCGACGGGAGCGCCACTTCGACCGAGGCGTGGGCGTTGGTTGCCGGCGACTTGCGGGCGTCGCTCGTTCGGCCAAACTAAGACGCACGGTCAGACGTGCAATTCGTGAAAAAGTAGTAGGCAATTCGGCGATCGTTAAGAGAGCGGCAAGGCCGTAGCTGCGAACGCGCTCCGAAACCAGGGCTGGGGCTATCCGAATGAGCGTCCCCTGTGCCGCTAGGGCATAATGCGTGCCTCCGAAATGGCAGAGCGCCGTGGTGCGAAGAGAATGGCCCTCCGGAAGGCCTAATTCCGAGCGCAGCTCACAAAAAAGGTCTTGACAGTCACTACGAGCTTTGGTAATAAGTAAGTGAAGTCAGCGATGACTTCGCTTATTCCCCAGAAAAGAGGCCTGCCATGGCTGCATCGCGCGTGCCCGTCTGGTTCGAGTTAACAGCCGATTTCGAGCAGGCGCTAAATGATGCACTTGAAGATGTGGCCCAGCCGGAGCCTCACGCTGGAACAACCCTAGCGCTGCTCTTACTAGACCTGGCGACCTCGATTGCTCTAAGCGAACCGTTCAACCCTAAGTCCTTAGAAGCGGTCGAGCGGGTCCTCGATGGCCTCTATTGCGAGGTCCGTTATAGCATGCGCCCACTTACACGAAGCGCGCCGGGCGGGGTATTCGAACTTAAGTTTGTCGACTGGGCGAACGACGAGGATACCTGGAAGCTCGCGCTCGCGGCGGAATGGGCTGCGCCCTGTGTCGCCATGCTTGGCAGGGCACAATCGCGTGATTTTCGGCTGCGGCGTTGCCTCTTCGATGGCCGGTGGTTCAACCCGGCATCGCGTTCATCTGGGGCCAAATTCTGTTCCACGCGCTGTAGGAATCGCTTCAACTATCAGGTCCGAGAGGAACAGACTTTTCGCTGCGATGAGTGCCAACAACATTTGCCGTTGCTTCAGTTCAGCGGGATCGGAAGAGAAACGGACGACGATCTCGTTCCGTGCGGCTTTGCCGAACTTAGGCCACTTTGTGTAAAAGATGCCTCGAGGTTTCCGTGGGTAAGGGCTTACCTCAGCGCAGCTGATATGCTCGACGAAGACGTCGTCGCTGCGGACAATGAGCAGCGGGAGCGCACGAAACGTGAGCGTGAGGAAAAGCACGTCCTTCAAGAACAGGCACAACTCGAACAACGGTTGGCGCAGATTGCAAAACGAAAAGCTGAGGGCACTCCACCAGCACGAACCGATGCCAGCCTACTGGCCCGAGCTCTCAATGCCAGTTCTCTAAAGACCAACTCGTAAGAAGCGGAGCGAAGCTATGTCAGCACGCGAATACATGGACTTTCGGGACCCCGATGCGCAGATCGAACGCAATTATCGCGATAGTCACCCGTTTCAGTGGGCTCGCGAAGCTCTGCAGAACGCGATTGAAGCCGGGGCTAAACGTGTGGCGTTTGATATCGAGTGGCAAGGCGTTAGGGACCGGCGCGTATACCGCCGCACGATCATCGACGATGGCTTTGGGCTTTCATACGATGAAATGCCGTTGTTCAACGCCTATGGCGGAAGCGGTAAACCGACCGGGGGCGAGCATGAGAACTTCGGGATCGGATTCAAGAGCTCGGTGTTGCCGTGGAACCATGAAGGTGTGGTTGTCATCTCCCTTAAGGCCGGCAAACAGCACATGATGTGGCTTGACCGCGACCCGCGGAATGGTCGATATGGCAGTCGCTACTTTCGCATAGCCGACTCGAATGAAACCATTGTTCCGCCCTTCATAGACGAACAATACGGTGTCGACTGGAGTAAGGTCTTGCCGGATTGGGTCCACGCGACGGGCCACGGGACTGCCTTGGTGCTGCTCGGCAACACACCTCAAGACGACTCGATTCTCGGTGCCCCAGATCGCGATGAAAACCAACGCAGTCTTACCAAGTACTTAAATACGAGATACTTCGACTTGCAGAACATCGAAGTAAACGTCGCCGAGTTCCAAACCGACAAGAAAAGTCAATGGCCCCTCGATCCTCGACAGACGCGGGGCGACGGTGACGTTCATAAGGCATGGCAATATCGAACCGTCAAGGGCGCGCTGCATTACATGAAGCGCGCTCTCAAGCAAAGCTCGCTCCTAGCCAGCGACGTTATCGAGCTATCATCAGCCGAACAGGCGAACCTGCATTGGTATTTACGCAACGGCGAACCTCTCAGCACAAACGTCTCAGAGCAAAATACCGGATTTGTGGCTCTACTCTACCGCAACGAGCTTTGGAACTATTCTCCGCATTCATCTACCATGCGGCGCTTCGGAATCGGCGGCGCCATCGCGAAAAATCTGTTCCTGATAATCGAACCGCGCGAGTACGACCGGCACGATCCTCAGCGCGGCGGCTTCTACCCGAACAATAGCCGAACGCAACTGCTCCGCGGTGGATCGGCAAGCGGAAAGGAAGCTCCGATTGACGAGTGGTCCGATGAGTTTCGGAGTCGGATGCCGCGCGCGATTATCGACGCCATAAACGCTGCGCGACCGGCAGATGATAAACTCGACGATGAGGACCTTCGGCGACTAAAGGATCGCTTTGGGGCACGCTGGCGGATCCCAGCGTACCTTATCCAAACGGATGGAATCGAGCACACCCGTGTGATCGACAACCTGATCGAAGGGCAAGGCCACGAAGGAGGCGGTTCTGGCACACGCGTTCGGACCGAGTTCGTTGGTGAAACGCACAAATATGGCTCCGAAACAACCGGCGCACTGCCTGCAAAGCAAAGGACCCTCGGCGCTGGGCTTCCGGAATGCAAGTATTTCCCAACATCCGATTTTGAGGAGCAGTGGATGCTAGCGAACTATGTCGATCGGAGCGCAGCGAACCCTGCCGGCCTTATCGAGTTGAATCAAGGACACCCGGTGCTGCTAAAGCATATCGACGAGCTATCGGCGCAATATGCGGAAGCCGACGGTGAAACAATAGCAAGAGTAGTCCGTGAGGCGTATCGCCGCATGGCTATCGCTCACGTTGCGCACTCCGAGCAATTTAAGACGTTTCCGGGCCTGACTCGTTCGGATATCAACAGGAAGTTTCGCTCGCCTGAAGCCCTCACCATGGCACTATTGGGGCTAATCAGCGCCGAGGCAATCGCCGGACCGGAACTTGGCGGCCGACTCGGGAGGAAACTTCACGCGGATAGAAGGTCAGCGGCAGCATGAATAACTTGCGTGTGCCTGATGCGGCTGTATCGAGCCAGGCGGAGGTCGAACGTCGCTAGCTGGAATGCGCACGATAGGTCCACACCGGAGCTTTAGACTAACCGCTCTAGTCGAGTAGGCGCTGCTCAACGCGGTCACGCTTGGCTCGACCTTCGAGCGCCTCGATTATGTCGAAAAACAGTGGCCCGTTGCCTCCGACTCGGACGGTGTTCCCAACATCGACCCAAGCGACGTCGTCATTATTGCCTATCCGCCGTACACTAACGCAACCGCCGTCGATTTCGGGTCCGATATGATAGCCCGCCTTCTCAAGTTCGACGACGGCGGTAATGCCGGCTTGGGACACTGTGCCGTCATGTGCCCTAATGCTTGCAAGTGCAGTCTCGCGATCGCGGTAACGCTCGATCACCTCAGCGCCGTCCGCGTGCTCCTCGCAGCGGACCATGAGCCACCAAGATCCTTCGCGGCGTAAAGCGCCGGCGGCGCCGCAGACCTCGCAAGTCATCCATGCAGCCGCCACGGCATCGCGAATCGCTGCTGTGACCTCGTTATCCCTTTCACGGTAATAGTATCGCAAGCCGCCAAACTTCGATTTGACTTGTTGAACTTGACCGGGCTTGCCGTTGATGCGACGACTCAGCTCGTAGAGCAGGTCGCGCCAACCCTCTGGCGCTTCGAGCATCCACTCATTCAATGTGGCGGGATAAAGCAGTGGGAAGTCGCGGCGGAGATCTTCGGCCAGGCTCATCGTAACTCCGAAAGCCCATGATGCTCCAAAAGCGCAGCCTCCATGTCATCAACCGAGATTTCCCCGGCAATGACTCTCGCCGCCAGTTCCTTCGCGTAATCGGATGGTTCCAAGCCAGCAGCGCGCAGCGCAACGAGCCCTGCGGCGAATGCCTCGGCATCCGTACTTCGAGCTTCAGACTTCCCAAGCCGCAATGCAACTGCTCCGTCGGCTAGCTGATCATCCACAGCGGAAGTTCGCTGGCCGGATCGGATCATTGATCGAAAGGGCAGGTCTCGTCAACCCTCCCCTGCGACGCTCTCTATCCCCGGGGTATAGCCTCCGCTGGGTCGTAGACCACGAAACTTCGGGTCGCGGCGCCGGACATCGCTTTCGCGGGTCAAAAAAGGGCGAGCCGGCCTGCAGAGGCCGGCTCGATGCTTAACACAATAATTCCGGCAAAAACGAATTCTTGTGTCGCAGCAAAAATTTGGTGGAGCTGCCGGGGAGCCGCCCCCCGGGTCCGAAAAGCCGGACTGCCGCTTTCTCCAGGCTCAGCTTCGAATTTGTCTTAGGCGCACGAGCTTCTCGAAACCGGAATTTCGTGCGCAGCAGCTGCGGTTGATTTCGGGCGCTTCTCGCAACGGTGTCAGCGTCCTAGCCGAACTTTATGACCGCGGGCAGGGTGGCTTCGGCAACTCCCCGCCAACGGTGGTTACTTAGTTAAACTAAGCAGCCAGTGCGTATTCGTTGTTCGCGTGTAAAACGCTTGCGATCGTTTTAGGAGTGCTCGCAACTCCGCCTGCTTACGACAACCACGGATCTTCCCGTCGAGCCTACTCAGCCCCGCGATCGTTTCCGTACTGTACCACCGCTCTCACCGGTAGCATGCCATTATACCATATCCGGGTGTCGTCCGTCGAGGCCGCGAAAGGTGCTCGCATGCGGCACGCGGACCATCCGTCCTCGCTCGCTCCCTTGCGCCGGGGGATCGTCGCTGCGATCGTCCTAGCGGCGGTCGTGGCGGTAGCCGCCTCCATCAAAGGCGGAGCCGTCGACAGCCGCTGGACCAACGCCCTTGGGGTGCTTTTGGGCGGGCTGGCCGGCAGCTACGTGGGGGAACACCTCGAGCGCTTCGGCGAGCGGATGGCGGCGACGCAGATTGCCTGGCTGCAGATGGCCCTCATCGCGCTTTCGTTCGTCGCGGTGATCTACTGGCAGTCGCTGCCGGCGTACTGTCAGCTGCCACTCAGCTTTGCGATCGGCATCGTCGTCGTGGCCGCGACGGTCTACATCCAGCGCTTGCGAATGCGGCTCCCGTAACCGGAGGACTCTATGCGTACTGCTTTTGCTCTGGCGATTCTCTTGGTTGCGGGCCTGGTGGGGGCAGGCTCGGCGCGGGCCGATGTCATCACGGATTGGAGTAGCGCGCAGCCGCCGCCGGTGCCGGTACTGAAGCCGGTGAAGCTTGACGGGAAGACGACGGCGCTTTTGATTCTCGATATTCAGAAACCGAATTGTACGGCGGAGCATTTGCCGCGCTGCGCGGCGACGATTCCCCGGATCAAGAGCCTTCTGGACAAGGCCCGGGCGGCGGGCGCGATGGTCTTCTATACGTTCCCTGGGAAGGGCACGGCGGCCGACGTTGCGGATCCGTCGCTTGCTCCGCGGGATGGTGAGTGGATCACGCAGAGCGGGCCGGATAAGTTCCTTGGGTCTGAGCTCGATGCGCGGCTCAAGGCGCGGGGGATTCAGACGGTTATTGTGACCGGGACGTCGGCGCAGGGCGTGGGGATTGGGACTGGGAGTGCGGCGGCGCAGCGTGGATATAACGTGATCGTTCCGGAAGATTGCTTGTCTTCGATTGACGCATATCATGAGCAGTATGCGATTTGGCATTTGTACAAGGGCGGGCCGGCGGTTGTCACCGACAAGACGACCCTCACGCGGAGCGATTTGATTACGTTCTGATGCCGACGACTGCCCTGCGGTAATCGCTGCACGCTCGCGTGGTGGCGTTGCCCGGACCTGCGGTACTACGATGACGGCGCGTCCCTCGACGACGCTCGGGATGACAAACGGAGAAGCGTTACCTTGAGATAGCGAGCGCGAAGGCGCGAGGTGTTTACCCCTTCAACGAGCGCGAAGGTGCGAGGTGTTTCTTCTTACGAGGCGGGGGCGGGGACGGGGTTGTAGGGGCCTACTTCTTCTACGTCGGCGTCGCCGGTTTCTTGGCCTATTGAGGTGTCGAGGGCGACGCGTATGCCGTCAGCGATCACGCTGAAGGCGAGGACCGTCGCTACGATGCCGAGGCCGGGGACGAGGACCATCCAAGGGGCGGCTTCCGCTTGGGGCGTGAGGGCGTCTTGCAGCATGTTGCCCCAGGACGGGGCCGGCGGCTGTACGCCGAGACCGAAGAACGACAGCGATGATTCGGCTAGGATGTTGTCGCCGATTGCGAAGGCCGCGGCTACGACGACCGGGGCGAGCGCGTTCGGGATGAGGTGACGCACGACGAGTCGCAGCGGGCTCGCGCCGAGCGCGCGGGCGGCTTCGACGAAGTCGCGTTCGCGTAGCGAGAGCACTTCCGCGCGCACGAGCCGGGCAAGGCCTGGCCATGACGTCAGGCCGATGATCAGGATGATGATCGACAGCGAGAACTTTTCGGTCAGGGCGGCGACGATCAGCAACAGAAAGAACGTCGGGAACGAGAGCATCGCATCGACGAAGCGCATCATCAGGTTGTCGACAGCCCCGCTGGCTGCGCCCGCTATCGCGCCGTAAAAGATACCGATCGCGAACGAGACAAGCATGGCCGATGCGCCGACGAGCAGCGATACGCGGGCGCCGTAGAGCGCGCGGATGAATTCGTCGCGTCCGATCAGGTCGGTGCCAAGCCAATGCGCGGCAGATGGGGGCTGCGGGAAGCCGATCAGGGCGTGGTCGATGACGTTGGGTGGTATTGCGTCCAGGAACGGGCCGATAACCGCAGCGAGAACGAGCACGATGACGAACGACGCGCCGGCCACGGCCGAACGTTCGCGCAGGAAGCGTCGAACCGTGCGCATCTACGAGTACCGGATCCGCGGGTCGACCATCGCGTAGGCCACGTCGGCGAGCAGGTTGCCCACGACGATCAGGACGGCAGTCAGCATCGTGATCGCCATCAAGGTCGGGTAGTCGCGCGCGAAGATCGACGAGAACGTCAGGTAGCCGACACCGGGGATCGAGAACACGTACTCGACGAAATACGCGCCGCCGACCAGTGCCGGCAGGCTCAGGCCGAGCAATGTGACGATCGGCAAGAGAGCGTTGCGGAACGCGTGGCGCACGAGCACATCGCGCTCCGAGAGCCCCTTGCTGCGCGCCGTTCGGATATAGGCCGAGCTCATTGCCTCGATGATCGAACTTCGCTGATAGCGCATCCAACTCACGAAACTCACCAGCGCGATCGCGACGACCGGTAGCGTCAAATGCCACAATCGATCGAGCGGATTGTTTTCCTGCCCGAGCGACGAGAGACCCGACGAGGGAAACCACTGTAATTGCACGGCGAAAACGTCGATCAGCACGATTGCGAGCCAGAACACCGGCATGCCGTAAAACACGAACCCGACGGCCGACGAGGCGTTGTCGAAGAACGAGCCGCGGTGCGCGCCGGCATAGATGCCGATCGGCAACGCGATGATGAGCGTGAGCAAGAGCGCGAGGCCTACCATTTCGATCGTGATCGGCAGCTTCTCGAAGACCTTTTCGATCACCGGACGGTTGTCGACGTACGACGTGCCGAGCGATCCGTGGAGTAAGAGTTGCTTGAGCCAGTAGAAATACTGGATGTACCAGGGCTTGTCCAAACCGTAGGCCGCGTTGATCCGCGCGATCGCTTCGGGCGAAAGACCTTGGCCGCGCGGGCCGAGCACGGCCGCCGGGCCGCCCGGCGCCAGCGCCATCATGGCATAGGTGACGACGCTGATGAACAACAGCAGCGGAATGGCCCCCAGGATGCGACGGATGATGAAGTTGATCATGGGCTCAGGGTCCAGTCCTCGACGTTATAGTACATGAGCGGCGACTGCAGCGTCGTTTTGGGATCGAAGTGGAGGCGGCTCGCGTACGCCGTAGCCGCAAAGCGGCCGAACTGCGGTATGATCGGGAACGTCTTTCCCAACTCGATCTGCATCTGGTCGTAGTACATCCGGCGCTTCGCGTCGTCGAGCGTTGTGAGTCCCAAGCGCAAGTCGCGGTCGACGATCGCGTCGTGGTACCGTGACGTATTTGCGCCCGTCGGCGGAATCTGCGTCGATGAAAGAACGCTCGTCATGTCGGGATCGACGGCACCGCCAAAACCGATAGCCGTGATATCGTATTTGCCGCCGTACTCGCGCGAAATCATCGACGCAAAGTCCAGCAAGCGCAGTTGAACGTCGATGCCGATATCGTGCATGTCCTCGCAGAAGCTCAACATTTCGTCGGTTAGCAGTGCCGAGCCCTGATTGAGCAGCAACTCGAAGGATAGCCTCGTGGTCCCTTTACGGCGGATGCCGTCAGGTCCAACCTTCCAGCCGGCCGCATCGAGGACCGCGCGCGCTTTGGCCGGATCGTACGGATACTTTTTGATGTGAGGATCGTACCAGTGCTTCAGCGCCGGGGGAATCAAATCGTCCGCTACCGCTACCTTGTCGGCGTAGATGCCGTGTACGATATCCACACGATCGTAGCCGTACATCATCGCTTGCCGTACCGCGACGTCATTCAGACCGGGACGTTCGGTGTTGAGCTCGACGACGTCGATGTAGAGCGAGGGAAAGGTCATCATCTTGATATTCGGTGCGAGGCGCTGGATCTGCCGGTACTGGTTGGAGGAGAGGTCGTCGATCAGGTCGGCCGAGCCGTTGATCAGGGCCTCCATCTCGGATTGATCGTTGAAGATAATGCGGACGTCGATACGGGCGATTTTCGGCCTCCGCCAGGCGTAGGGGTTGCGCTCGAACACGACCTCGCTGTCATGCTGCCAGCTCTTGAGCATGTAGGGGCCCGTGCCGACGGGATGCTCCCCGAACGGGGAAAAGCGTTGCCGATCGGGCGGGATCTTCCCGAGAACGTGCTCGGGCACGATATTCTCGCCGAGGGCATTGAGCGTAAACACCGCGCTGGGGTACTGCAGATCGAAATGGACGCGATACGGACCGTCGGCCCTGACGCGCGTGATGTACTTGATGCTGCCGATGTCGAGGAAGCCGGTTTGCGGGTTGAGGAAGAGCCGGTAGCTGAAAACGACGTCCTTTGAGGTGAACGGAACACCGTCGGACCAGCGCACGTCGTGGCGCAGGTCGACCGTCCAGTGTCGCCCGTCGGGGGAGTGCGTCCACGATGTGGCTAGGCGCGGATGCGGCAAGTAATCGGTCCCGACGTATGAGAGCCCGTCGAAAACGAGCTGGTCGTAGATCGACGCATCCTCGACCGTTTCGCCGTACATCGGGTTTAACGTTGCGCCGTCGGTCCGCGCCAACTCAACGAGCGTATTGGGGTCGCGGTTCGTATTCGCACTCGCCGCACAACCGCCCAGCGCGAGCGTACTCGCAACGAGAGCGCCGGCGGCGTAGCGCCGAAGGTTAGGCCACATCCACGATGACATTCCCGAGGCTGCCGGCTTCGACTTGCTCGTGCGCCTCAGCGATTCGATCGAGCGGGAAGTGCGCGCCGACGGCGTGCCGGAGCTTGCCGGCGGTCAGGAGGTCGTTCAGGGCTGCGGAGTAGGTGGCGCGCTGCGCGTCGGTGAGCGTGTAGACCAGGATGAACTGCAGCGTCGTGCTGTTGGGGATGAACGACGGAATCGGAATCGGGCCGCTGCCCGAGCCGTAGATCACGGCTTTGCCGTGGTCGACCAGCAGATCTTGGTAGGTCATCACGTTAGCCTTGAGGTCGACCTCGATGATACGGTCGACGCCTTTACCGCCGGTGATCTCGGCGATGCGCGCCTTGCGGTCTTCGGTGCGGTAGTTCACGACGTGATCGGCGCCGGCGCTGCGGGCGCGTTCGGCTTTGACGTCGGAGCTGACGGTGGTGATGACCGTCGCGCCGGCGAGCTTGGCGAATTGGATCGCGTAGAAGGCGACCGCCCCGGCGCCGCCTTGCACGAGCAGCATTTGGCCGCGCATCGGGCCGTCGAGGTTGATGGCGTGATAGGCGGTGAGGGCCGGGACGCCGAGGCATGCGCCGACCGCGAAGTCGGTGTTGTCCGGCAGACGCGGCGCGAACGTGTTCGGGACGACGCAGTATTCGGCGGCAGTACCGAACGCGCGGCGGTATTGCGCGTTGATGGTCCACACGCGTTCGCCGATGCGCGATTCCGGCACGCCGGGGCCGACGGCGTCGATCGTGCCGGCGCCGTCGCTATGCGGGATCACTAACGGATATTCGGCCGGCTTGCCGGCGGGTGCTGCGCCGCGGCGTTTTACGTCGCTTGGGTTCACGCCGGATGTCGCGAGTTTGACGCGCACTTCGCCCGCCGCCGGTTCCGGCGTTGGGACGTCGCGGATGGTGATGACGTCGGCGGCGGGGCCGGTGTGGGTGAAGGTGGCTGCGCGCATGGTTATCGCTGCCCTTCGACGGAGCTCAGGGTGACATGGGGGGCACGCGATGTCTGTTGCTCATTCTGTTGCTGATAATGGCGCAAGGTTGCTTCGTCCGTACGATCGATTTGCAGGGGGGTGATGCTGGCGTAGCCGGCTTCTACGGCAACGGTGTCGGTGTCGTCGCCGCCGCCGAGGTGCGACATGTCCCAGACCCAGTAGTAGGCCGCGCCTTGGCCCGTTCCGATGCCAGTGCCGTTCTCACTATCGTCGACGCGCGCGAGGCGGTCGACGTATTGTTTGCGGCCGAGACGCGTGAACCGGATGCCGCGCAATTCGGCGAGGTTGGGGACGTTCACGTTCCAATATGTTCCGGGCGGGAGCGGTTCGCGAAGCACTTCGGCGACGAGATCGCGCGTTACGGCGGCGGCGTTGTCCCAGTGATAGACCGGTTCGAATTTCGGCCACGACGAGACGAGCGACGATGCGATCGCCGGAATGCCGGTGATCGTGGCTTCGACGGCGGCCGCGACGGTGCCCGAATAGTTCACGTCGTCGGCGAGGTTGGCGCCGCGGTTGATGCCGCTGACGACGATGTCGGGACGGCCGCCGCAGAGTTCGTTTACGCCGAGCAGCACGCAGTCGGCCGGCGTGCCCGAACACGCGAATCGGCGCAGGTCGCCGTCGGGCATCGCTTGCGCCCGGACGGCTTGCTGCACCGAGATCGAATGGCTCGTGCCGCTGCGGTCGCCGTCGGGCGCGACGACCGTTACGTCGCCCAGCACTTGCAGCGCCCGCGCCAAGACCCCGATCCCCTCGGCCGCGATGCCGTCATCGTTCACGACGAGGATGCGGGGCATGCGCTAGCGGGCTTTGCGGTCGACGCCGCCCAACAGGGCCGACAGCACGAACGACACGATGCCGAGCACGATCGCCGCGAAGACCGCGGTCCAGAAGCCGTGCACGACCAGGCCCAGACCCCAGTGGCCGACCCACCAGAACAGAACGCCGTTGATGATGAACGTGAACAGGCCGAGCGTGACGAGCTCGATCGGCAGCGTCAGAATAATCAGGATCGGGCGCAGGATCGCGTTGACGATCCCGAGCACGAACGCCGCGACCAGCGCGCCCAGCGGGCTCGTCACGTAGACGCCGTGGCCCTGAAAGAGGTACGCGACGATGAGCAGGGCCACAGCGTTGACGATCAGACGAATCAAGAATTGCATCAAGGGCTCACTTTCCGCACGGTGCGGGCCGTCCCGACGGCCTCGCTTAGGGTGGCATATCCGTCGCGCATGAGCAAGACCGCGAGCTCCCGCTTGATGCGCGTAACGAGGGCCGTCCCGCCGTAGATGAGGCCCGTGTAGAGTTGTACCGCAGTGGCGCCGGCACGAATCTTCGCGTAGGCCTGGGGGCCGTTCGCGATGCCGCCGACGCCGATCAGCGGCACCGCGCCGCCGGTGATCTCCGCCACCTGCGCCAGCATCGCGGTCGAACGCGCGAACAGCGGCTGGCCCGAGAGGCCGCCCTTCATCGTGGCCGGGCTGCGCAGTGTGGGCGGCCGTTCGACCGTGGTATTGGAGACGATGATGCCGTCGATCTTGGCGTCGAGCAGCACGCCGACAAGCTGCTCGAGCAGCGCGTCGTCGACGTCGGGTGAGAGCTTGGCCACCAGCTTCGGCGGAACCGGGCCGCGGTCGACGCCGGCCAGGCGCGCCATCAGGTCGCGCAAGCGCGCCGGGTCGAGGAAAACTTTGCCGTTGACGCTGTTCGGGCACGACACGTCGAGCGTGAGGTAGTCGGCATACGACGAGAAGCGCTGCACGAGCAGCGCGAAGTCTTCGACGGGATCGAGGCTGTCGCCGTTGCTCGCGAGGTTCACGCCGAGCATGCCGGGCGGGCGTTCACCACCCAGCCGCCGCACGACCGCATCGGCGCCGTCGTTGGGGAAGCCCATGTTGTTGATCGCGGCGCCGTCTTTCGGCAACCGGAAGACGCGCGGACGCGGGTTGCCGCGTTGCGGGCGCGGCGTAACGCCGCCGATCTCGACGAAGCCGAATCCTTGCGCGTACATGCGCCGGAACACGCGCGCGTTCTTGTCGAAGCCCGCCGCCAAGCCGACCGGGTTGTCGAGCCGGCGGCCGAACAGATCGATCGCGATGCTCGGCTCGTCGACGTGCGGCTGCGGCGGCACGGCGTTCAGCTCGAGCGCGCGCAGCGTGACTTCGTGCGCGCGCTCGGGATCGAGCAGGTGCAGCAGCGGTCTGGCGAACGGAAACGGATCAGGCACTCAACGCCGCCTTCACCGACGATGCCAGCGCCGGGCTCATGCCCTTCACCGCCGCGATCTCATCGACGCTCGCGCGCTTGATCGCGTTGACCGAGCCGAAGACCGTCAGCAGCCGCTTGCGGCGCACCGGTCCGACGCCGGCCAGCGTGTCGAGCGCGGACTTCGTCATCGCCTTGTCGCGCCGGTTGCGGTGGTAAGTGATCGCGAAGCGATGCGCCTCGTCGCGAATGCGCATCACGAGATGCAAGCCGGGCGAGTTGGGCGGTAGCGCGATCGGGTCGGGATTGCCCGGCACGTAGAGCCACTCGTTTTCCTTGGCGAGCCCGGCGACGGGGATGCCGATCATGTCCATCTCCCGGATCACCTCGACGACCGCGCTCAGCTGACCTTTGCCGCCGTCGATCAGCAGCAGATCCGGCTTCTCGTGGAAGCGGTCGCGCTTGCGCGCCTGCGCTTCCATCGCGGCACCGGCGACGTCGCCATCGGCGACCGGCGGCCGATCGGCGTCGGCGCGCAGGTAGCGTAGCCGGCGGCGCAGCGTCTCCTGCATCATCGCGAAGTCGTTCGGGCCCTTGTCGTATTGGATCTTGAAGTGGCGGTAGTCGCTCTTCTTCGCCCGGCCCTCGACGAACACGACCATCGAGCTGACCGCGTTCGTGCCTTGGATGTTCGAGATGTCGTAGCACTCGATGCGATGCGGCGGTCCGGGGAGATCGAGCGCCGCGGCCAGCTCGCTCAGCGCGGTGGCCGACGCGGTCTCTTGCGCTTCCTGGTGCGCGAGGAACGACTTGAGGTTCTGCTCGGCGTTCTTCTGCACCAGGCGCAGGTATTCGGCACGCTCGCCGCGCTCCGGCCGCAGGATGCGCACGCGCTGGCCCTTCACGTCGGTCAGCCACATCTCGATCACCGTGCCGTCGTCGGGCGCGGCTTGCACGAGGATCTCTTTCGGAATCGCAGCCGCGCCGCTCGGGCGCCGGCGCGAGCGCTCCTTCTCCGCCACCGGCGACTGCTGATCGCGCGCGGCGCGTAACGCCAGCGGACTGCCCGCGACGTCGCCCGACGTATCGAGCCCGAGCTGACCGCTGCGCGCGGTGTAGAACTGCTTGAGGAATTCGGAGAACAGCTCGGCGTCGGTGGCGTCGACCGTGCCGTCGAGGATGAAGTGCTCTTGGCCCAGCAGTTTGCCGTTGCGGACCATGAAGACTTGCATGCAGGCTTGGCCGCGGTCGCGAGCGACCGCGATCAGGTCCATGTCGACGCGCGAGCGCCACACGACCTTCTGCGCCTCGATCGTGCGGCGCACGGCGATGATGCGGTCGCGCAGCCGCGCCGCGGCCTCGAAGTTGTAATGCTCGGCCGAGTCGGTCATCTCGTGCTGCAGCCGCGCGATCAGCGCCTCGTGATGGCCTTCGAGGAACAGCACGACCTCGTCGACGAGCTTCTCGTAGTCGTCTTCCGACTGGTAGCCGACGCACGGCGCGAGGCAGCGCTTGATGTGGTACTGCAGACAGGGGCGCTTACGTTTGCCGTCGATCGGCTCGCGGCAGGTCCGCAGCGGGAAGACGATGCGCACCAGGTCGATCAGCTCGCGCAGGCCCGAGGCGTTCGTGTACGGGCCGAAGTAGCGCGCGCCGTCGTCGCGCACGACGCGCGTGAAGACGACGCGCGGGAACGGTTCGTTCGTGACCTTGAGGTAGGGAAAGCGCTTGTCGTCGCGCAGCCGCACGTTGAACGGCGGCTGATGGCGTTTGATCAGGTTCGCTTCGAGGATCAGCGACTCGATCTCGTTGGAAACCACGATCGTGCGCACGTCGACGACCCGCTCGACCATCTTGACCGTGCGGTACGCGTGCGCGGCGCTGTCCTGGAAGTACGAGCGCACGCGGTTGCGCAGCGACACGGCCTTGCCGATATACAGAATCTGCCCGTCGTCCCCGATCATCATGTAGACGCCGGGCGCGTCGGGGAGTTGGGCAAGCGTCCGCTCCAACGTCGTCGACTGCATCACGCGCAGATTTCGTTACGGCACGACGAGGTCCGCCCGTACGCTAGCGTTCGCGCAGCGCCACGCTCGTATCGGCCGGGGGCCGGATCGCGGCAAACGCGGGCCGCGCTTGCAGTCGCTCAATCCAGGCGTCGATCGCCGGCGCCGGCGGCCGCTCGACGTCGAGAATCTGCCAGCGCCAAGCGTTGATGCCGGTCGGGATATCGGCGATCGTGAACGTCGCGCCGGCCAGATAGGGCTGCGTCGCGAGCGTTGCTTCGAGCGGTTCCATCGCCGCGGCGAGATTGCGCGCTTGACGCGCGACGTCCGGCGCACCGAGCGACGCGCGCAGCAGGGCGTGCAGCGGCGGCCGGATCGTGCTCAGCTGATAATCCATCCAGCGGTCGATATCGGCGCGCGCCGCGAGATCGCGCGGATACAGGCTCCCATCGCCGTAACGCTCGACGAGATAGCGAACGATCGCGTTCCCTTCCCACAGCACGAAGGCGCCGTCGCGCAGCACCGGCGAGGCGGCGTCGCCGCGCACGCGAAGATAGACGGCGTCGCGCGGCGTCCCACCGTCAAAGCCTACACCGCGTGCGACGTAGGGGCGGCCCAATTCACGCAGGCACCAGATCACCTTCTGCACGTTCGCGGCGGTCTCGACGCCCCACACCTCGAGCAGTTCAGGCACCGCGATACGGAGTCTCCGTCACCCGGTCGGGTGCATCGGTGACGGCGGCGGTCGTATAGCCGCCGTCGCAATACACGACCGTTCCCGTGATCCACGCCGCTTCGTCGGTGGCGAGGAAGATCGCCGGTCCGATGACGTCGTCCTCGCGCCCGAGCCGTCCGAACGGCAAGCGCAGCTTCCGCTCCGCCGCCGCCTCGGGTGTGTAGGGCGTCGAATCCGTTGCGCCGCGGGCGAGCGCGACGACGTTGATCCCGTACGGCCCCAGCGCCTGCGCGACCGCGGCCGTCATCGAATCGATCCCGCCGCGGTCCGCGCCCCAGCCGACCGCGCCGCCGGAACCGAGCACGCCGACGATCGACGAGATGTTGATGATCTTCCCGTACCCGCGGCGCGCCATCGCCTTGCCGACCTGCTGGCAGCAGAGAAAGTACGCCAGCAGACCGCGGTCGAGCGTCCGGCGAAACGCGGTCTCCGTCAACTCGAAAAACCGCCCGTGCCCGCCGCCGCTGGTGTTGTTGACGAGAACGTCGATCTTCCCGAGCGCCGCCACGGCGTCCGCGGCGAGTTGTTCCGCCCCGGCGGTCGTGTCGACCGCATACGTCCCGATCTCGACCCGCCGTCCGAGCTCGCGCAGCTCCTGCTGGAGCCGCGCGAGCTTGTCGCGGTTCTCGGGCCAGTCGTGGAGGAACACGTCGGCGCCCTCCTGGAGGTACGCGCGCGCGATCCCGTGACCGAATTGGGCGGTCGCGCCGGTGACGATCGCGGTCTTGCCGGCGAGCCGCGACCCCGCCGCGCTCACCGGCGGTTCACGTCAGACGGCAACCTTGGCCTCGGCGTGCCACGGCGCCGGCTCGATGACGTTCTCCTCGACCTCGAAACGGCTCTGGTGCACGTGCATCCCGTCGTTCGCCAGCACGCGGAACGGATAGTGCGAGTAGATCACCATCCGCCGGAAGTCGCCCTTGCAGTCCTTCACCGAGTGCGCGATGCCCAGCGGAATGAGGAACCAGTCGCCGGGACTCATCGGCATCTCGTCCTCGAACTCCGACATGTTCGTGTTCTCGCCCAGGAACTGTAGCCCGAACTCTTCGCTTTCGAGCGCGCGATGGAAGGCGAACTGCTCGCCGATCGTGTTGTACACTTCCATCATCGAAACCGGTGACGAGAGCCACTTGGGCCCGGGTCCGTGGCGCCCCGTGATGTCGGCGAACAGATCGAAGGGGCGCATCTTCTTCACGGCGCTGATCTTCTCGTCGCGTTTGGTGCTGCCGACGTCGATCAAGTCGGCCGTGTCGCGCTCCACTTCGACCGCGTCGGCCGGGTTCTCGTCCCAGAGGAACATCTTCTCGGTCACGCGCCCGCTCGGTGCGGGGACGGCGGCCGCCGCGCTGTAATCCGGGCCGCCGATGCGCCGCATGGTGTACGCGGTCCGGCTGGTGCACTGCTCCTCGGTCATGCAGCTCGTCACCGGCTCGCGCATGTACACGATCATCCGCAGCGCGTCGCGGTCGCCGATGCTGCGGTGCGCGATCCCGCGCGGGATCAAGAGCACTTCGCCCGGGGCCAGCGTGAAGACACCCATCTCGGTCTCGACCCGGGACTCACCGGCGAACTCGACGATCACTTCGTCGAAGTTGATGTTGCGCCGAAACCACGGCGCCGGTCCCGCAGCGCTGTCGACGCTGACGCGCATATCGGGATTCTCCAGCAACGGAACGGGGACGTGAGGCTTGCTCACCAAGTCGAACGGGCGCAGCTTCGGCGGCTTGCGCTTCCCGCTCGCCGTACCGCGGAGTCCGGCCTTGTGCCGGATCGACCACGCCGACATACCACCCGCCGGCGGCCAGCCGGTCATGAACTCACGAATCTCGTCCATCTCATCCTCACTCGGTGTAACGTCGCAGGGGGCTTCAAGGGCAGGAAAAGTTCTCCCCGTCCGCGCGAATCTCAGCGCACCGCCAAAGGAGCGTGCCATGTCCGTCCTCTCTCGTCGCGGCGCGATCGCCGCGCTCGGCGTCCTCGCCGCCGCGCCGCTCGCACGCCCCGTTTCGGCGGCCGGGAAACTCGCGATTTCCGTCCCGGCGACGGACGTCGACCAGTGCGCGGTGTTCATCGCCGTACAAAAAGGCTATTTCGCGGCCGAGGGGCTCGACCCGAGCATCACGATCGCCGGCGGCGGCGTCGCGACGCCGGCGCTGCTCTCGGGGAGCACCCAGGCCAGCGCGTCACCGGCCTCGGCGTTGAGCGCGATTCTCCGCGGGGCCGACTTGCGGATCTTGCTCGTCTTCGGGACCAGCCCGCCGTACCAACTCTGGGCCAACGACACGATCCACTCGCTGGCGGACTTGAAAGGCAAGACCGTCGGCATCCAGACGCGCGGCGACACCTTCGAAATTTCGACCCGCGTCGCGCTGGCGCAAGCCGGAATTCCGGCCGATTCGATCGGCTTCACCCCGCTCGGCGTCGGGACGACGGTCGGCGCCGCGCTGGGCAACGGTGCGGTCGCGGCGATGTGCACGGCGAGCGTCGAGGTGGCGAAACTTCACGCGCTCGGCGAACTGAAGAATGCCCATCTCGTGCTCGACTACTTCGGGAAGGTGCACATGCCGTTCAACGGCTTGGTGACCTCGCAGAAGCTGATTGCGGAAAGCCCCGACGTCGTGCACGGTCTGGTGACGGGGATCGTCAAGGCCGTGCGCTACGCGCGCGCGTTCAAGGCGCAGACGATCGCGATCACGGCGAAGTACGGCACCGCCCCCGACCTGAACGCGCTGGCCGGCGATTACGACGTGTTCATGCAGTACTTGACGCCTTCGTTGACGGCTCCGCCGAGCGCCCTGATGCCCGATCTCGCCGTTCGCGCCGAAATGATCGGGATCGAGAAAGCGCAGATTCCGCCGATCGACAAAGTCTACGATTTCCGGGTCGCGCAGGCCGTGAACGCCGAGCTCGACCGCGCGCATTGGCGACCGACGGCATGATGACCGTCAAAATGCGGGGGCGACGGCGCGTGAAAAGAGTTCCATCGACGCAGCGGCGTCTGCGCGCGGCAGGTTATTGAAGTTGACTTGGAGCGAGGCGATTTCGAACGGTCCCGAGCGTTTGCGGAACGTGCGGATCTGTTCGATGAGTTCCGCCGGCGTTCCGACCCAGGCCGAGCCTTCCGCGACTTGCGTTTCAAACGAGTCACCCTTGAGCTTGGCGATGATCTTGTCGTAGCCCGGATAGTCCGCCGAAGACGTTCCGGCGGTCCAGTCGCTCGCCGCCGCGACGAGCGATGCGATGTAGCGGTTCAACGGGCCGCGCGCGATCGTCGCAGCCTTGCCCGGCTGCTCGTGAACGAACATGTGGAACGCCAGCATCACGCGGCCTTCACCGGGATGGCCGGCGCCGGTCCACGCTTGGCGATAGGATGTGATGAGGCGCGCCATCTCCGCGCCCCCGACGGGAATGGCCATGATACCGTGGCCCGCGCGCCCGGCGTTGACGAATGAGGCTTCGGTGGCCAACGCCGCAACCCAAAACGGCGGTCGCGGCGTTTGTGTCGGCCGCGGCAGCGACGTCGTTGTGGGAAACGAGTGAAACCGGCCGGTCACGGCGACGTCTTCTTCTTCGAGCAGGCGCCGTACGGTTTCGAGGCCCTCGTCGAAGCTCGCCCGGCTGTCGTCGAGGCGCGCACCGAAGCGGGCGAATTCGTGCGGCAGAAACGCGCGTGCGAACCCGACCTCGAGCCGCCCGTTCGAAATGGCGTCGACCATGCCGATTTCACCGGCCAGCTTCAAGGGATGATTGAAGATGGGCAGCACCGCGCCCGTGATGAGCCGGATGCGCTTCGTGCGCTGCGCCGCCGCACTCAAGAACACGAGCGGATTCGGTGAGTAGCCGCCGTAGGGGTGAAAGTAATGCTCGACGATGCGGATGTGATGGTAGCCCAGGCGGTCGGCGAGCTCGCTCAGCGCCAGCGCGTCGGCGAAGTACGCCGCCGGCGCGACTTCGGCCGGGCCGACGCACGGGAAGAACTGAACCCCAAACTCCATACCAGCCTCTTCTACAGGATGAAGTCTTTGGCCGGGAACGAGCGCGGGATCGCGTGGTATTTCGCCGCGGCGTCGATAACCGGTTGAATGAGCGCCGGGTCGAGCCCGTTTGACGGTACCGGGGCATAGGTCTCATGCTGCAACACCTCGAGCGGGATGTGTGAGAAGCTCGAGACCATCGGCAGCAGCTCGTCGTGGTGTGCGTTGCTGTAGGCCGCGCCGCGCATGTAAACCGATTGGAACGCCGCGGTTTCACGGCGGTGCGCTTCGACCCACGGGCGGTATGCGAAGAACGCGGTGACCAAGAAGCTTGGGGCGATCGACACGTACGGCGTTCCGATCGTGTGTCCGCCGTTCGAGAGGGCCGCGCTGCGGAACGGATCGTAGACGGCAATCGCCGAGACGCGCTGCGCTTGCAGGGCCGTCGGCATGTTCGCCGGCGGCATTTCGATGAAGTGCACGGCGTTCGGGTCGACGCCTTTTTCGTCGAGCAATCCTTTGGTCGAGACCGTGAGCAGATCTTGGAGACTCGGCACGGCGATCGTTCCGCCGATGAGGTCCTTGAGCGATTGGATCGCCGGTCCGGCGACGAGTGAGACCGAGGTGGGGAGCGAGGACGTCCAGCTCGCTCCGGCAGCGATGAGGACGACCGGAATCCCTTTGCTGTACGCCTCCGCCAGCGAGAGGACGTTGCCGTCCGCGGTCTGCAAACTGCCGCCGACCACACCGGCCATTGCAGCCGGCCCCGCCGATGTCGGCTGGATCGTCACATCGAGTCCGGCGGTTGTAAACCACCCCTGTTGCAGCGGATAGTAGATGCCCGCATCGCTGGCACCCGCCAACGAACCGATGACGAACGGCGTCGCCGCCCTGGTGGGAACCGGTGCTGCGACCGCAGCCAGCGTGCTGCCCATCGTGCCCATGAATGTGCTGCGCTTCATCTTACGTCTCCTTACCGACCGCCGGCGACGAGGGCGGCGGCTGCGACCGCCTGCCTCGGGAACGCTTTGGCGACCACGTCGTACGGCTTTGCAAAGAGCCGCAGGCGATCTTTGCCAGGGTGAAATGCGGCTCGCCCGCCAGACCGCCCGCAATGGTGCCGTGCGCTACCGACTCGAGCATCGCGCTGCCACCGAGCTCGAGAAACTTCACCAAGCTCGCATCCGCGCCGTTTTGGCGCAGCCACTCGCGGGTCGCGATTCCGATAACGAATGCAAGGAGTTGAGTCGCTCATCGTGTCGGCGGTGGAAGTGCCGACACGAATCACCGCCGGCGGCGCCGTTCGGGCCGGCCGCGGCAGCGCAGTCGCGGCCGCCGCCGTCAGTGCGATCCATTTCGCCCGCGAGATGTCTTGCATCGCGATCCGGCTTCGACGAGGTGCGTTTTCACCCCGCCGATAAGTCGGCGCTATGACGCTCCTCTTGTCGAAGCCGCACGTTGATGCCATCATCGCACAGACGCGGCCGGGACTCTACCGCGAATTGATCGACCGCGTCAAAGACGGCTACGCCGAGCTGGTGAACGGCACGGCCGATCTCCACCCCCGCGTGTATCTCCGTTCACGTAACGATCCGCAGCGGCGCCCACCCGGCTTGTTCTCGATGTCCGCTCTCTTGGCCGAAGAAGGCCGAATGGGTACACGCTTGCTCGCGCTCGGTGGTCCCTCGCACGGCGGCGACGCCCTCTTGGTGCTCTTCGACCAGCATTCGCTGAAGTGCCTGGCCATCATCAACGATCAGGCCGTGCACATGATGCGCACCGGATCGCCGGCCGGCGTCGCGACGGAATTGCTGGCGCGCGAAGACGCGAAGACGATCGGCGTGATCGGCAGCAGCATGATCGCCGAGGGCGGGCTCTTGATGTCGTACCACGCACGCCCGTCGGTAACGGCCGTGCGCGTGTTCAGCCCGACGCAGGCCAACCGCGAACGCTTTGCCGCGAAGATGACGGTCGAACTCGGCATTCCCGTGACGGCCGTCGGCACGCCCGAAGCGGCGGTCAGCGGCGCCGACATCGTCCTG
>JBEKXE010000068.1:0-23273 GCA_049512335.1 Candidatus Lustribacter sp. | reverse complement strand
GTCCACCGGGCCCGCCTGGGCGTCCATGTTATCCACCGAGAAAAGGACGTCATGCTCGTAATCGTTCGCATTTTGATAGCGGCGTTGCTTGTCTGTGCCGGGCTCACGCCCGCCGGCGCGGCGCCGCCGGCGGTCGGCATCGTCTTGATGCACGGCCTCGCCGGCTTGCCGCTCGGCTCGGGTCCGCGCGCGAACGGCAACGGCCTCGTCGCCAGCTTGCGCAAGGCCGGTTTCTTGGTCGACGCGCCTGAAATGTGCTGGTCGCAACGGCGGATCTACGACCGGCCGCTCACCGAGTGCTATGCCGACATCGACGCGTCGATCGCACGTTTGCGCGCGCAGGGCGCGACCGCGATGGTGCTCGGCGGGATGAGCATGGGCGGCAACGCTGCGCTCGGTTACGCGTCGACGCATACCGGTCTGATCGGCGTGATCGCTTGCGCGCCCGCCCACGACGCCGGGACGCTCGGCTACACGCCGCGGATCGAGGCCGCGTTGGCCGCGGCGAAGGAAGCGATTGCGGCAGGCAAAGGCGACGTGCCGCAGACGTTTCCCGATAGCGACAGCAGCCGCCGCGGCGGCCCGCAGTTCACCGTGCGCGCCAGCCCGCGTGCCTACGTAAGTTTCTTGGATCCGTCGGGGCCGGCGAACATCGAAGGCGACTTGCCGCAGATCACCGTGCCGGTCATTTGGGTCGCTGGAACCCAGGACCCGACCCAAAGTAGCAGCGCCGACAATTTCGCGCGCCTGCCGGCCAATCCGAACAGCAAGTACGTGAGCGTCAACGCGGACCATCTGGAGACGCCGGACGCCGGCGCGGCCGCGATCGTCAATTGGGTTCGGGCGTTGGCCGCGGCCCAAGGTTCATGAAGCGTCTGCTCGTCCCGTTCGCCGCCGCCGCCGTCTGGCTGAGTTCGCTGGCCGCGATCCCGACGGGCCAGCCGGTCGACGGCATCCACTGCGACGCGATGGAAGGCACCGTCGTGCACATCCACCAGCACTTGGCGATCTTCGATCACGGTAAACCGGTCGGTGTTCCCGAGGACGTCGGCCGTCCGCTGGGCGGCAACTGTTTTTACTGGCTGCACACACATACGCCCGATGGAATCATCCACGTCGAATCGCCGACGGTTCGCACCTATACGCTGGGGCAGTTCTTCGCGGTCTGGGGCCAACCGCTGACGCGCTCCGACGTCGCCGGTGCTAAACTACGCCCGGGCGAGCGCATGACGATCTGGGTCAACGGAACGCTCTATGCCGGCGATCCGAAAGCCATCGTCCTGACGCCCCACCTCGACGTCACGATCGACATCGGCCCACCGGCGGCGAAGCCCGTGCCCTACACCGCCTGGAACGGTTTGTAGCCACGTAATGTCGGAAAGCCCCGTGGCGCGAACCACAGGGCTTTCGTCATGCGAGTTTTTGGTGTTGCGCTCGCCCGCGCCGATTGCTCAGCCCAGTGCGGCGTCGAAGGCCATCGGGTTTCGGGTGGACGCCGATTTCTCGGTGCCGGTCCTTACTCGCCGCGACTGTCTCGCCAGTCGCACGACAATCGCTTGTCGTGATTCCATGATGTCACACGCCAAAAACGATTGCAATAGGCCGAAAACCCAAACGTCTGGTTATCCACAAGAACTTTTCGTTATGCACGAAGTTCCACCGTATTTCACGCTTTCCACAGGCGCCGGTTCAAACGGCGCCCAGATACGCGGCCGTGACGTCGCGGTTGTCGATGAGTTCGGCACCGGTGCCGCTGAGGGTGATGCGGCCGCGGTCCATGACGTAGGCGCGGTCGGCGATCGCGAGCGCGCGGCGCGCGTTTTGTTCGACGAGCAGAATCGACGTGCCGCGCGCGCGCTCGTCCGCGATGATGAGGAAGATTTCGTCGACGAGTTTGGGCGCCAGACCCATCGACGGTTCGTCGAGCAACAGCGCGGTCGGGCCGGCGGCGAGCGCGCGCGCGATCGCGAGCAGCTGCTGTTCGCCGCCGGAAAGCGAGCCGGCCGGAACGTTGCGGCGCGTGCGCAAAATCGGAAAGCGCTCGAACAAACCGGCGATCGATGCGAAGCCGGCCGCACCACGCACGGCGGCGGCGACTTGCAGATTTTCCTCGACGGTCATCTGCGCGAGCATGCGCCGGCCTTCGGGCACGTGCAGCAGCCCGCGATGCACGAGCGCGTGCGGCCCCAATTTCGTGACGTCGGCGCCGTTGAAGACGACGCTGCCCGCGCGCTTGGGAATGATCGCCGAGATCGCGAGTAAGAGCGTCGTCTTGCCCGCGCCGTTGGCACCGACGATCGCGCACAGCGTGCCCGCGTCGAGTGCGATGTCGATGCCGTGCAGGATGTCGATCTTGCCGTAACCGGCGCGCAGTCCGCGTACTTCGAGCAGCGCCATCAGGCTTGTCCCGAGCGTTGTAATGTCATCCTGAGCTTGTCGAAGGACGAGGGGCGATTTCTTCGCTGGTGCCGAGATACGCTTCGATCACCGCCGGATCGCGCGCGATTTCGTCGGGCGTACCGCGGGCCAGCACTTCACCGAAATTCAGCACCACGATGTGGTCGCTGACCGCGCGCACCAGCGTCATGTCGTGTTCGATCAGTAAGATGCCGATGCCGTCGTTCGCCAACGCGCGAATCGTGCTGCCGAGCCGCGCGGTTTCGGTAGGGTTCATGCCGGCCGCCGGCTCGTCCAGCATCAGGATCGCAGGCTGCGCGGCCAGCGCGCGAGCGATCTCGAGCCGGCGCTGATCGCCGTACGGCAGCGCCGACGCGAGCGCGTCGAGGTCGAGCTGCGCGACGCCGGCGCGCGCCAGCAACGCGCGCGCGGCGTCATCGGACAGACGGCCGGGCCGGGCATATGCGCCGGCGGCGAGGTTGGTCCGCACGTCGAGCGATCCGAAGAGCCGGATGTTTTGATACGTCCGGGAAATTCCGGCGCGCGCGATGCGATGCGGCGGCAGGCCGTCGAGCCGGCGCGAACCCAGCGCGATCGTACCGCCGGTCAGGGGGGCGATGCCGGTGGTGGCGTTGATGAGCGTCGTCTTCCCGGCGCCGTTGGGGCCGATCAGCCCGAGCGTGATGCCCGGTGCAACCGTGAGCGACACGCCGTCGAGCGCGATGACGCCGCCGTAACGAACGCTTACGCCGTCGAGGACGAGCGCGTCAGCCATCGCGCGCTACCGCTGCGCGGCGCGTGCGCCAGAGTGCGGCGAGACCGCCCGGCGCGAACAGGATGACGACCAGCAAGATGAGGCCGTTGGTGACCTCGCGGAAATCCGCCAGCCCGCGGATGATCTCGGGCAAGATCGACAGAAACGCGGCGCCCGCAACGGCGCCCAGCGGGCTCGTCACGCCGCCGATCACGCACCAGACCAAGATCTCTTCCATTCGCGGGAAGCCGAAGTCGCCCGGTGCGAGGAAGAACGCGGAGTGCGCGTAGAGCGCGCCGGCGAGCCCGGCGATCGCGCCGCCGAGCGCGAGCGAGGCGAAGCGCACCATGCCGACGTCGACGCCGACGCCGCGCGCGGCCGCCTCGTCCTCACGCGTCAGCGCGACGGCCAACGCGAACTTGGTGCGCGAGCGCAGCCACAGCGCGATGCCGACGCACCCGAGCCCGCCGTAGATTTCGGCGGTGTTCACGTCGTTCGGGATGCCGCTCAGTCCTTCGGCGCCGCCGGTGATGCTGAGGTTGTTGACGATCACGCGCACGATCTCACCGAAACCGACGGTCGCGATCGCGAGAAAGATGCCGCGCAGCTTGCGGACCGGATAGGCGAGCAGCCCCGCGACCACGGTGGAACACCCGATCGCCAGGGCGATGCTCGCCGCAAGCGGCCAGTGGTACTGCATGCTCGCGATCGCCGAGGCGTACGCGGCGATGCCGGCCAGCCCCGCCTGCGCCAGGGCCAGCTGTCCGGCTTGCAGCGACACGGAGAGCGAGAGCGCAAGCAAGGCGTTGATGCCGATCTCGTTGAGCAGCTGCGAGTGCTGCGCGTAGAACCCGGCCAGCGGATTCATGCGTTGCGCAGCGCGCGTGCGCCGAATAGGCCGGCCGGGCGCGCGACCAGGATCAGGAACATCACCCCGAACGTCAGCGCGTCGCGCCATTCCGAGAGACCGAAGGCGATCGCGAGCGTTTCCACCGCTCCGATCACGAAGCCGCCGATCACCGCACCCGTGATGCTGCCCATGCCGCCGAGGATGATCACCGCCAGACCCTTGAGCTCGACCGAGCTCGCCATGTCGACGCTGACGGAGTTGTACTCGAGGCCGGACAGGATCCCGGCGGCGCCGCCCAGCGCGGACGCGATGAAGAACGTCGCCGCGATCGTGCGCTCGATGTTCACGCCGAGCAGAGCGGCTGCGATGCGGTCTTGCGCGACCGCCCGAATGTTGCGGCCCAAGACCGTCGAGCGGAGAACGTAGCTGAGAACGAGCATCAGCCCGATCGCCGTGGCGAAGATCGTCGCCTCGAGCGCGTCGAAGGTGACCGGTCCGAGGCGGATCGGCGGCGCGTTGATGCCGCCCTCGACGAAGTGCCGTTCGTCGATCCCGTAGATGCCGCGGGCGATCGCGCCGATGATGATCGCGGCGCCGATCGACGAGATCAGCGGTGCCAGCGTGCCGGCGTTACGCCGGCGCAAGGGCGCGAACGCGATCCGGTCGAGCAGGATGCCGACCACGCCGGCCAGCGCGACGCCGCCGACGAAGGCGACGCCGATCGGCAGACCGCGCGCGACCAGCGAGTAGGCGCTGAACGCGGCGATCATGTAGACCGCCGCGTGTGCCAGATTCAAGATGTCGAGCACACCGAACACCAGCGTGTACCCGACGGCGAACAGCGCGTAAACGGCGCCCAGGAAAAGCCCGTTAACGAGCTGTTGCGCGAGCAAGTTAGCTTGCGGTTCGCTTAAAAATAGGCGAAGCCGTCTTTGACGATCTTGAGCACGACCGGCGCGGCGCGCACGTCACGGTTTTGATCGAAGGCGATCGGTCCGAGCACGGTCTGGACGATGCGCACGTTGCGTAAGCCCGCGAGCATCGCGTCCTTGGTGGTGGCGCCGCCGCGGACGAGCGATGCGACGACCTGCGCCGCCGCGTACGCCTGGGCCGCGAACTGGTCGGGATTGGTCCCGAACTTTTTCTTGAAGCGCTGCACGAACTCGAGGTTGCCGGTGTACTTCCCGCCGATAAACCAGGCCGCGCCCACGACGACGCCGACCGAGGCCGGGCCCGCGGTGGCGTACATCTGCGTCGAGTTGAGGCCGTTGCCGCCCATCATGTGCGCTTTGATGCCGAGCTTGCCGGCCTGGGCGATGATCTGCGTCGCCTCCGGGAACAGTCCGCCGATCGCGATGACGTCCGGCTTCTTCGAGGCGATCTTGGTCAGCGCCGGTCCGAAATCTTTATCGCCGATGTGGAACGTCTCGGTATCGACGATCGTCGCTCCGCTCTTCTGAAACTCGCGCGCGAACAGATCGCCGTCGGTTTTGGTGAACGCGTTGTCGTCGCCGTAGATGATGGCGACCGTCTTGGCGTGCCATACCGATTGGACTTTGGCCACCGTCGGCGGGATCGCTTGCGATTCGGCCAGCGAATCGCGGAACACGGTCGGTCCGATGGCGGTGACGCCTTCGGCCGTGGTCGAGGTGCCCATCACCGGGAAGTTGGCGGCCTTCGCGATCGGAAACGCGCGGAACGCTTCACCCGAGAGCGTCGGCCCGAGTACCAGCGGCGTGGAGCCGTCGGTGGTGAATTTCTGCATCAGGTTGACGACTTGAGCGCCGTCGCTGGCAGCGTCTTCGACGTCGAACGAAAGGTTGGCGCCGCCGGCATCGATGATGCCGCTCTTCGCGTCGTCGTTCGCCAGGTCGTAGGCGTTCTTTTGCATCGTACCGTAGACGGCGGCCGATCCGGTGACGTCGGCGATGACGCCGACCTTGACGGTTTTTCCGGCCGCCGGTCCTTTGGTAGTCGCGGCCGCGCCGGGCAGCGCGCCGCTCAACGCGAGGGCCAGCGCCAGCGAGCACAGCATCAGTTTCTTCAAGGCAAAAAAGCTCCCAAGCAAGAGCGCGAATACGGAAACGTAATCGACAAGGCCGCGCCCGCTCCTCTCACGGCTCGACGAGCAGGGGCCGAATTCGCTGCATGAATGCGGCGAAGCGCGCGTCCGTTTCGTCGTTCGAGGCGAGCTCGCTATAGACGACGATCACGTAGCGCCCGCCGCCGGCCAGCTCGAGGATGCCGCCGTCATGACTGGTCTCGTCGGTGTCGCCGGTCTTGTGCGCGAACCGGTCGGCGGGATCGAGGCCGGCGGAGAGTTTGGTGTTCCACATCTGGCCGCGCAGGAACCGGTGCAGCAGTGACGCCGAGGGTACGGTGCCGCGCGCGATGCGCTCGAACAGGTCGGCCGCCTCGCGCGCCGGATGGCTGTTGCGCCCGGTGGCCGCGGGATCGTCGATCAGCGGGAGCTTGCCGGAGAGCTTCCGCCGGAAGGCGGTCTCGCGCAGGCCCAGCGCGCGCACGTCGGCGGTAGCGGGTTCGCGGCCGAGGTGGTCCATGAGGACGTTGGTGGCCACGTTGTCCGACCGCGTCAGCATCAGCTCGACCAGCTCGATGACGGTGGCGGCGTAGCCCGGTTCGAGCGGCGAGGGCGCATCGTTGAACGTCATGTTGGACGCGTCGACCTCGACGCGGTCGTCCCAGCGCGTGCGCCCCGCATCGACGGCGACGGCGGCGGCGGCGGCCAACGGCGTCTTGATCATGCTGGCCGGGTAGATCGAGCGGCCGGAATCCAGCGCCAGGCGCGGCCGGTCCCGGTCGAGGGCGGCCAGATAGATGGTGGCCGAACCGAGGCCGGCGCTGTTGGCGGCGATCGCCACCTCGGCGGAATCTATCACCGCCGTCCCCCCGGGGCCCGAGGAATTTCTATGCAAGTAAGTACTTGCATGAGGACGTCGTCTCCGGTATAGTGATGCAAGTACTTACACGCATGTCTGTGAGAGCAATGAACGAACCGACCCGCCTGACGTTAGCCGTCGACGACCAAAACGCCCGCGCCCGCTTTGAGGCCGCGGTCGACGCTTTGCTGGCCGCGAAGGCCCCGGCCCCGCAATTGATCGTCGCCCTCGCCGGCGAGGAGTTGCCGGCCGACGTCGTCGCAACGTTCGTGGCCGGACTGCGCCGGCTGCGCGAGGTGGGCGGAGCGATTGCCGTCGAGGCCCTGACCCCGGCCCTGCGCGATGCCCTCGCCTTGTACGGCTTGGACCGCGTTTTTGCGCTGCCGCTCGATCCGGAGGCCGCGCCGCGCGGCCGCCGGCGGCGCTGGGTGCCGCGCGTCGCCGCGGCCGCCCTGGCCGCCCTGGTCTCGACCGGCGGAGCGCCGGCGCGCGCCTCGCTCGCCGGGGCGGTGCCCGAGGATCCGGTTGCCATCGTCGGGCGCCTCATCGAGCGCAATCCCAACTTGGCGTCGTTTCAGGGCCGCCTGCACGTCGACGTCCGGATGACCTCGTTCCCGTGGGTGCGCGAGCACCTGGAGGCGACGACGTACTACAAGCGGCCGTCGAACTACGAAGTCGTCTTCGACCGGGTGCCCAAGCTCGCCGCCGGCTTCGAGAAGCTCTACACGGACGTGGGCGACCCGTCGAATTGGGAAAAGCGTTTCATCATGACCAATGCCGGCCGGGTGAGCTTTGACGGTCACGCGGACATCGCGCTGCGCTTGGTGCAGCGCGTGCGGGGGATGATCGATCACGAGACCGTGCTCGTCGACCCGCAAGCGTGGACCATCGACCAGATTCGCTACGACTACTACAACGGAGGCTCGATCACGATGTCGCAGTCGTTCCGTCAACTCGGCGGCTATCTGCTTCTGACCTCACAACGCGCCGATATCAAGATTCCCTACGTTCGCGCCGTGGCGTACGGGACGTATTCGGACTATCAGACGAACGTGGCCGTCGATGCCGCCGTGTTCGACGAGAAGAACAACTGATGCTCGCCCCGCAACGTTCGCACGCCGGCGTCGAAGAGACCCGAGCCCGCATCCTCGCGGCGACGCGCGAGATATTCGAGCGCAACGGCACGCGCGGCACAACGACCCGCGAAGTAGCCGAACGTGCCGGCGTCAACGAGGCAACGCTTTTCCGGCATTTCGGCTCGAAAGCGGCGCTGATCGGCGCGATGCGCGAGGATTCGTGCGGAATCGCGGCGTTTAGGAACTTCCTGACCGGGCTCGACGGCGTCGATCTTGCGGCCGACATCAAAACGCTCGCGATGCAGAGCGTGCGCATGATGGCCAGCCTACGCGCGTTGATGTGCATCGCGCTGGCCGAAGACGCGATCGAAGTCGGCCCGCCGGACTTCGATGCGCCGGAATGGCGCGGCCCGCGCCAAGTCCTCGATCTGCTCGCGGAGTACTTTGCGGCTCGGGCCGCCGAGAACCGCATCGTCGGCGAGCCCCAGCTCCTCGCCCGATTCTTTATGGGCATGATGTTCCAACTCGTCGTGGCGCGCAAACTTTGGGGCAACGATCCCATGGACCAAGGGACGATCGACGCGGTCGTCGGCGTCTTTCTAAACGGAGTACAACGCTAGTGGAAACCAGCACTGAATCGCCTCGCACGGCGGATGGTCGAGGCACCCCGCCTCCGCCGCCGTCGGTGAACGACCGCGGGGACGAGATCAAGCCGCCGCCGCCGGCTCGCAAGCGCCCGCCGGTGTTCGTGCTGGTGATCGGCGCGATCGTGCTCATCGCCGCGCTGATCTGGGGCATCCGCTTCTTGGCTTACGCCACGACGCACGAGACGACGGACGACGCGCGCGTCGACGCGGACACCGTGACCGTGACGAGCAAGATTTCCGAACGCGTCGATCAGGTTCTCACCGACACGAACGATCCGGTCCACAAGGGACAGGTTCTGATCCTGCTCGACAATCGCGACGAGCGCACGAAATATGCCCAAGCGCAAGCCGCCGTGGCCGCGCAAGAAGCGCAAGCCAACGCTGCGCAGCAGAACGTCGTGCTCACCAGCGAGCAGCAAAACGCCCAAGATACCCAGGGCCGCGGCGGCGTCACCGCCGCGCAGGCGCAAGTGCACAACGCTCAAGCCACGTACGAATCGCAGCAACAGCAAACCAATGCAGCTCAAGCCGCGGTGGCCGGCGCGCAGGCGCAACTCCGCGTCGCTCAGGCTCAGGTGCCGAGTGCTGCCGCCGCACTCGCTCGCGCCAACGCCGACTACGAGCGCTATAGCTCGCTCGTGCGCACCGGCGATGCGTCGCAACAACAGCTCGACGCCGAACGGGCCACGCAAGCGCAGGCGCTCTCGCAGTACCGGGCGGCGCTCGACCAAGTGACGTCGGCTCAAACGAACGTCGACCAAGCGCAAGCCCGCGAGACCGCCGCGGTTGCGGCCGCGACCGCGGCGGAAGCCGGCATCGGTGCGGGCGAAGGCCAACTCGAAACCGCGCAGGGCCGGCTCGTCGAGTCGTCCGCGCCGTCGCGCGTCCCGGCCGTAGCTGCACAAGCCAACGCCGCACGGGCTCAGGTCAAGTCGGCGATCGCGCAAGCCCAAACCGCACGCGATCAACTGAGCTACACGGTCATCCGCTCGCCGATCGACGGTTTCGTTGGTTCGAAGAACATCGAGGTCGGCGCGACGGTTGCCCCCGGTCAGGCGCTGCTCGAGCTCGTGCCGCAATCGAATATCTACATCACCGCGAATTATAAAGAGACGCAGCTCGGCAACATGAAGGTCGGCCAAGATGTCGACGTCAGTGTCGATGCGTACAAGGGCACGACGTTCCATGGCCGCGTGGGATCGATCGGTCCGGCTTCGCAAAACACGTTCAGCCTGATCCCGGCGCAAAACGCCACCGGCAACTTCGTCAAGGTAACGCAGCGCCTCCCGGTGCGGATCGACATCGTGAACCCACCGGCCGACAAGCCGCTGCGCGTCGGGATGTCGGTCGAGACCTCGGTCAAGGTAAAGTAGAGCACCTGCATGTTCGTACGACTCCTCGCCGGGATGCTGGGCATCTCCGTGGTGCTGTGCTCGGCCGGGTTTCCGGTCGCGGCCCAGCCCACGCAGCCGGCACCATCCGTGCCGTCGGCGCAACCCATCCCGCCGGCCCAGCTACCCTCGCCGGGCGCGCCGTCGTCGCCGCAGCCGCAAGCGTCACAACCGGCGCAAGCCGCCGGCGAAGCGTTGCCGCCCCCGCCGGTTCCCGCCGTGATGCCGTCGGTGCCGAACGTGGCGCCCGGCTATGCCGGTCCGGCCAACCCGCCGTTGCCCAACGGCGAGCTCGTCGGCGTGAACCAGCCGTTCGTCGGCATCGGACTGCAAGACGCGATCACGATGGCGCTGCAGCGCAACACCGACCTCGCGATCTCCCAATCGAACCTGCGCATCGCGAACTATCAGATCGTCGCCGCCAAGGGCGCCTACGACGTGCAGTTCCAACTCGAGCCGCAGTATTCGCACAGCGTGCAGCCGGCGACGAGCCCGTTCGAAAGCGGACCCGGCGGCGGTCCGATCACCCAGATCTCCGACGGGGTCAGCGCGGCGTTCACCGGCATGACGACGTCCGGCGGACGCTATAGCCTCACCGGCAGCCAGCAAGCGATCCAGAACAACGCCCAGCTCAACAGCTACAACCCGTTCTACCAAACGGCGCTCGCGCTGAACTTCACGCAGCCGTTGCTGCGCGGCGCCGGCGCGGGCAGCCCGATACGCCGCCAGCTGACGATCGCGTCCGCGAACGCGCGAGCCCAAACGGCTCAGGTTCTGACGCAAGCCTCACAAACCGTCACGAACGTCTCGAACACCTACTGGGATCTCGTCGCGGCCTGGCGTGACGTCGCGATTCAAGAAGAAGGGCTGCGCAACGCCCAGGCACAGGCCGCCTCGAACGCGCGCCTCGCGCAGCGCGGAGCCGCGGCGCCGGTCGACGTCATCGAGTCGAACACGCAGATCAACGTGTTTCAGGACAACGTGTTCTCGGCGCTGCAGCGCGTGCAGCAGCTCCAAACGCAGCTCAAGAGCCTCATCTTGGCGAGCCCCGCGGATCCGCTGTGGGTCGCAAATCTCGTTCCGACGTCACCGGTGCTGCAACTGCCGGCGGAGCCGAAGCTCGACGATCTGATGATGACGGCGCTGCGCAACCGGCCCGAGCTCGCGCAGCTACGAGCCCAGCGTCTCGTTGCCGCCGCCAACCTCGCGTACGCCAAGAACCAGCTCTTGCCGCAACTCGATCTCGGCGTCGGGATCACGGCCAACGGCTTCTCCGGCGTTCCGAACGACCTTACCGGCACCCCGTTCTTCCAAACGCTGGGCGGCGAGATCTCGTCGCTCGATCAGCTGATCGATCACTATAACGCCACCGCCCTGCCGGCCGAGCAAATCCCGCTGATCGTGCCGAATTTCGGCACCACGCCGGCCTACGAGAGCGGCACGCTCGGCCAGTCCTGGAACAACCTGTTCGACTTCCGTTTCCCGACCTACTCGATCTCGCTCACGCTACAGTTTCCGATCGGCAACCGTACCGCCAAGGCCGACTACGCGATCGCGCAGGAGCAGGCCAAACAAGTGGCCGTGCAAGAACTCGCGCTGCTGCAGCGCGTGCGCTCCGAATCGGTGAACGCGATCCAGACGCTGCGCGAAGCGCAATACCGGCTGGCGGCGGCGACGGCCGCGCGCATCGCGGCCCAGCGCGTCCTGCTCTCCGAGCAACGGCGCTTTGCGGCCGGAACGTCGACGACGTTTCTGGTGCTGCAACGGCAGCTCGACGTGGCCAACAACGAAGGCCGGGAACTGCAAGCGCAGACCGACCTGAACGAGGCCGTCGTGCAGCTCGACGCGGTGGCGGGGACGAACTTCGCCGATTACAACATCGACGTGCAGAGCGTCGGGACGACGACCCTCAACGTGACGGCGCCGACGACGAGCGTGCTGCCGCTCCCGCCCGACGCGCAAGTTTCGCCGCCGCCGCCTCATCGATGAGCCAGTGCAGCTCGCCGTCCGTCGGATCGACGAGCTGCACGGGGTAGCGATCCGGTTCACGCGGGCCGTCGAGCACGGCGGCCAGGGCGTCGGCCTTCCCGCTTCCGCCGGTCGTGATGACCACGTGCGTCGCGTCGTTGATGACGTGCGGCGTGAGCGTGATGCGCCAGGTCTTGAACTGCTCGACCCAATTCGCAACGACCAGCTTGGAATCGTCGATGGAGGCTACCGTACCGGGAAAGATCGACGCCGTGTGGCCGTCGGGTCCCATCCCGAGATAGAGCAAGTCGAAGCGCGGGCGGTCGCCGAGCTCGCGCACGAGCACGTCGGCGTAGGCCGCTGCGGCCGTTGCCGGATCGTCTTCGCCCCGCATCCGGAACACGTGCGCGGGGGGAATGCCGAGCGGATCGAACAGCGTCTCGCGCGTCATGCGGTAATTCGATTCGGCGTCGTTCGGCGGCACCGTGCGTTCGTCACCGAAGAAGAAGCGAACGCGGTCCCACTGCACGTGGCTGCGCCGGGGCGCGGCGGCGAGCAGTGCGTTCATCGCCCGCGGGGTCGATCCGCCGGCCAGCGCAACGTCGGCGACCTGCCGGTAGCGCAACGTCGCTTCGATGATGCCGACGAAACGGTCGGCTGCAGCCTCGGCCAGGTGTGATTCGTCGGGTAGGATCTCGACGGTTGATTGTGCGTTCATGTCCCCCTATCCGTCGATGAGCGTTTGGACCATCCGCAGCGCGGTTTCGAAGATCTCGTCGGTGCCGGTATCCTCGAGCGCCGCGCGCTCGACGAGCGACGCCGTATCGATCGCTTGCACGGGCACGAGCCGCACGTCGCGGGCGTTCGCGCCTTCGGCCCACACGCGCACGACCGATGCATCGCCCTCGTCGACGCTAGCTTGGTAGATCGATGTCGCGGTCGTGAGGGCGACGCTGTAGATGCGCCGGGCTTGGCCGCCGCGTTCGTGCTCGAACGCGACCGGGTTCCCGTTGCGATCGGCGAACTGGTCGCGCGCGATCGCCGTCCAACCGAGCCGGCTCGCGAGCCAGCCGCCGAGATAGAGCGCCTCGGCGTCGGAGCCGGCAACGATCCGCACCATCCGGATCGAGAAGAGCTCTTCGCGCAGCGCCGGATCGTCGAAGAAATGGGCCACGATGTCTTGCCAGAGGTGCAGCCGCATCCAAGCGAGATCGCGTAGCGAGACGTTGCTGTGCTCCTGGTAGAACTGCGCCAGCTCCAAGATCGTCGTCGCGTCGCGCACGCCGAGCGAGGAATCCACCACGGCCACCGGCAAGTTGCCGCCGGCGAAGAAGCAGCGGAACGCGGTGTCCTCGCCCAAGGATTCGGCGCTCCAGCACAGCACGGTCGGGACGTCGGCTTCGAGCGAGGTGGCGATCTCGCACGCTTCTTGGGGCGGAATGTCGGCAACGCCGATGTCGATGAACGTGCTCTGGCGCGTCGGGTCGTTGGGGTCGAGCGGACGCACGCTGGCGCCGATGCGTCCGGGGCTGGCGTCGAGGATGATCGTGCGCGAAGGATGCTTCTCCGAGATCTTGATCGCGCGTTGGATCACCCAACCGCGGTTTTCCTCGCGGTCGATCCAGACGATGAAGTTCATCGTCGTGATGTGCGACTTCTCGCGCGCGAGCTCGTTGCGGATCTGCGCGATGTCGGCGCTGGGGAATGCGGGCGGCATCATATCTTCCTCCATTCCGCTCCGTCGGCCGCCAGCATACGGTCGGACGATGCCGGTCCTTGCGAACCGGCCGAATAGTTCGGAAACGTCTCGTCGGGCGTGTTCTGCCACGTCTCGAGGATCGGCATCACCTGTTCCCAGGCGCGCTCGACCGCATCCCAACGCGTGAAAAGCGTCGCATCGCCGCGCATCGCGTCGCCGATGAGCCGTTCGTATGCCGGTGCCGATACGACGCCGAAGCCGGTGCCGTAGTTGAAGTCCATCGACACGGCGCGGATGTGCATCTTGGGCCCCGGAACCTTGGCCGAGAAACGCAGCGAGACGCCTTCTTCGGGCTGAATCTTCATCACCAGGACGTTGTTGTCGATCGAGTCGCCGGCCTCGCCGAACAGGCGGTGCGGGATGCTTTTGAAGCGGATTGCGATCTCGGAGTTCTTGCGCTGCAGCCGTTTGCCGCTGCGCAGGAAGAACGGCACGCCGGCCCAGCGCCAGTTGTCGATGTAGAGCTTCACCGCGGCGTAGGTCTCGGTGTTCGACAGCGGGTTGACGTTGGGTTCATCGCGATACCCGGGAACGGGCTTCCCGCCGATGCTGCCGGCGTCGTATTGCCCGCGCGCCGTGTCCAGCATGATGCGCGAACGGTCCATCGGCCGTAGTGCGGAGAGCACCTTGAATTTTTCGTCGCGGATGTTGTCGGCGGTCGGTGAAACCGGCGGCTCCATCGCGACCAGCGCCAGCAGATTCACCACGTGGTTCTGAATCATGTCGCGCAGCGCGCCGGCATTGTCGTAGTAGCCGCCCCGTTCTTCGACGCCGACCGTTTCGGCGGCAGTGATCTGCACGGATTCGACGTAACGCCGGTCCCACAGCGGCTCGAAGATGACGTTGGCGAAACGCAGGGCCATGATGTCCTGGACGGGTTCCTTGCCCAGATAGTGATCGATGCGGTAGACGGCCCGCTCGTCGAAGACCTTGCTCACTTCGGCTTGCAGCGCCCGCGCCGAATCGAGATCGGTGCCGAACGGCTTCTCGATGATGATCCGCGACCAGCCGCGTTTTTGCGTCTTCGGTCCCAGCCCGCACTCTTCGAGCATGTCGATGATCTTGCCGAACAGCGACGGCGGCGTCGACAGGTAGTACAGCACGTTGCCGCCCGTGCCGAGCTCTTTGTCGTTCTGCTCGAGTTGTTTTTTCAGCTCTTTGAAGCAGTCTTTGTCGTCGAACGCGCCGGGAACGAAGGAGAGCCGTTTGGCAAAATCGCTCCACAGCGGGTCCTTGGCCGGTCCGGAGCGCGAGAACTCGTCGATCGACTTGCGCATCTCCTCGCGGAACTCGGGACTCTTCCACTCGATGCGCGAGAAGCCGATGATGCCGTAGTTGGCCGGTAGGATGTCCTCGAGACGCAAGTTGTACATCGCCGGCATCAACATACGTTTGACGAGGTCGCCGCTGGCGCCGAAGAAGACGACGTTGCACGGCTCGGTGATGCGGCTGCTGGCGACCCCCGCTCGCAGCGGGTTGACGGCGGCTCCCGGGACCCCGTTGCTCCCGGCGATCGTTTGCGTCACCTAAGCTAGACTTTCACGGGCTTGCCGGCCAGCTCGTCCTGTTTGCCCGTGATGGCGTCGAGCATGTCCTTGAACGATTGCGCGAACGACTTCACGCCGTCGGCGACGAGCTGCTCGGTCACGTCGTGCAGCGAGATACCTTTGGAGCCGAGCTCCGCGACCAGCGCGTGAGCGCCGGGCACATCCTGATGGATCGTGTCGGGTTTGATCGCGCCGTGATCGAGCAATGCGTCGATCGTGGCCGGCGGCATCGTGTTGACGGTGTCGACGGCGACGACGTTGACGACGTACATCAGGTCGTCGTATTTGGGGTTCTTCGTCGACGTGCTGGCCCACAGCGGACGCTGGACTCCTGCGCCCTTGGCCTTCAGCGCACCGAAGCGCTCGCCGTGGAAGAGCTGCTCGAACTTCTCGTAGGTCAGTTTCAGGTTCGCGATACCGGCTTTGCCCTTGAGGTGCTCGAGCTTTTCGCCTTTGGCGATGCGCTCGTCGAGCGTCTTGTCGATCGCGGTATCGATGCGCGAGACGAAGACGCTGGCCACCGAGGCGATCCTATCGATCGGCTGCCCGGCTTTGACGCGGTCTTCGAGGCCTTCGATGTAGGCGTTCGCCGCGGCCGCATATTGGTCGACCGAGAAGAGCAGCGTGACGTTGATGTTCACGCCCGCGGCGATCGACGAGCGGATCGAGGCCAGGCACTCCGGCGTGCCGGGAATCTTGATCATCACGTTCGGGCGATCGACGGCTTTCCACAAGCGCAGCGCCGCGTCGGTGGTCGCTTTCGTGTCGTGGGCCAGCGTCGGCGAGACTTCGAGCGACACGTAGCCGTCGAGGCCGTTCGTGCTCTTATACACCGGCGCGAAGACGTCGCAGGCGCTGCGGATATCTTGAATCGCGAGCGCTTCGAAGAGCTTCTGCGAATCCTGCTCGGTGCCGATCAGCTGCTTGAGCTGGGCGTCGTAGTCGGTCCCGCTGCCGATGGCGTGCTCGAAGATCGTGGGGTTCGACGTTTGGCCGCGCAGGCCGATATCGACGAGCTTCTGCAGTTCGCCGCTCGCGAACATCGAGCGCCGGATGTTGTCGAGCCAGACGCTCTGACCCGCAGCGGAGAGTTCTCGGAGTTGGTTGCCCATGGTGCGATCCTTTTTGCGGTGAGTCAGACGCCGAGCAAGAGGCCCGTTGCGACGTCGGCGATGTGTTCGGGAGTAAAGCCGTATTCTTTTTCGATGGCCGGTGCGGGGGCCGAGGTTCCGAAGTGGTCGAGACCGTATGCGATCCCGCGGTCGCCGACGTACTTGTGCCAGCCGATCGTGGCTCCGGCCTCGATCGAGACGCGAGCCTTGATCGCGGGCGGCAGCACCGAGTCGCGATACGCCGCGTCTTGCTGGTCGAAGAGCCGCCAGGACGGCATCGAGACGACGCGCGTTTTCGTGCCTTTCACCGCGAGCAGTTTGGCCGTGGCGCGCGCCAGCTGCACTTCGGAGCCGGTGGCGATGAGGATCAGGTCGGGTGTCCCGGCCGGTTCGTCGAGCACGTAGGCGCCGCGCGAAACGGCCGCCGTGCGGTCGCCGAGATACGGCAGCTTCTGGCGTGAGAGCACGATCACCGACGGGCCCGTCGCCGGCTGGATCGCGAACTTCCACGCTTCGAGCGTCTCGAGCGCGTCGGCCGGCCGGATGTCGATCACGTTGGGCGTCGCGCGCAGCATCGCGAGCTGCTCGATCGGTTGATGCGTCGGACCGTCCTCGCCCAAGAACACCGAGTCGTGCGTGAAGACGTAGACGCAGCGGATCTTGTTGAGCGCCGCCAGGCGCAGCGCCGGTTTGAGGTAGTCGAGGAAGTTGAAGAAGGTCGCGCAGAACGGCAGCAGACCGCCATGCAGCGCGATGCCGTTCGTGGCCGCCGCCATCGCGTGCTCGCGCACGCCGTAGTGGATGTTGCGGCCGCCGTACGTGCCGGGCTGAAAATCACCGTACCCTTTGAGGTAGGTCTTGGTCGACGGATCCAGGTCGGCCGAACCCCCGACGAGTTCGGGCAGGGCTTTCGCGATCGCGTTCATGACGGAGCCGCCGGCATCGCGCGAGGCGACGCTGCCGTTCTCCTCGTTGAACGACGGCCAGGGCAGATCGGCCGGCAGCTTGCCGTCGCGCGCGCGCTCGAACTGCTTGGCGAGATCCGCGTTACCGCGCTTCCAATCCGTGTAGATGCCGTCCCAGCGCGCGTGCGCTTTGGCCCCGGCGGCCTTGCGTTCGTTGAAGTACGCCTGCACGTCGTCGGGGACGAGAAACGCCGGCTCGAGCGGCCAGCCCAAGGCTTCCTTCGTTTTGGCGACGTTGTCGGCGCCGAGCGGTTCCCCGTGAGCGGCAAACGTGCCGGCGCGCGGAGAGGCGAAGCCGATGACCGAGTGGATGAGGATGAGCGACGGCTTGTTCGATTCGATTTGCGCTTGGCGGATCGCCGCATCGATCGTGGCGACGTCGTTGGCGTGCGCTTCGTCGATGTGCTGGATGTGCCAGCCGTAGGCTTCGAACCGTTTGCCGACGTCTTCGGTGAACGTCACCGAGGTCGGGGCGGCGAGCGACGTCTTGTTGTCGTCGTAGAGGCAGATCAGTTTGCCGAGCTGGAGGTGCCCGGCCAGCGACGCGGCCTCACTCGCGACGCCCTCCATCATGTCGCCGTCGCCGGCCATGACGTAGGTGAAGTGATCGAACAGGCTCCCGCCGGCGGCGTACGTCGCCGCGACCTGCGCTTGTGCGATCGCCAGCCCGACCGCGTTGGCGAAGCCTTGCCCGAGCGGACCGGTCGTGACCTCGACCCCGGCGGTGTGGTGGTATTCCGGGTGACCCGGCGTCCGGCTGCCCAGCTGGCGGAAGGCCTTTAGGTCGTCGATCGTCAGGTCGTAGCCGAACAGGTGGAGCAGCGCGTAGAGGAGCGCCGATGCGTGGCCGGCGCTGAGGACGAAGCGGTCGCGGTTGAACCATTTGGGGTCGGCGGGGTCGAACTGCATGTGCCGCGACCACAAGGTGTAGGCCGCCGCCGCCGCGCCCAACGGCATGCCGGGGTGTCCCGAATTTGCTTTTTGGACCGCATCCACGGCCAGGAAGCGGATCGTGTTGATGCGTTTTTCGTCGTCAGCCGAGTTGGCCATACATCTCCAGGTGAAAGCGTCGAGCCGGGACCTCCAGGATTCGCCGGAGACCCGACCGTTCTTCCCAGCCTGGGAACCGTCTAACGCGAACCGAAGAGATGCGCAGATGAATGTTTCAGCATTACAGGAACGGATCGAAGCACTAGTGGCCGACCCCAGTGGGGTCCGGGGGAAGAAGGGCCGAGCGGTCGACGAGGTGATCGCCGCACTCGACGAGGGGTTGCTCCGCGTCGCCGAGTTCAACGGAGAGAGCTGGATCACACATGCCTGGATCAAGCATGCGATCTTGCTCTACTTCGGGCGCATGGACAGCGAACACGTCGGTCCGGACTGCGCGCAAAAGAACGCCGCCGCGTGCCGCGAGTTCTCGCCGACCTATTACGACAAAGTCCCGACCAAACGGAATTACAAGAAGCTGGGCGTGCGCTGCGTGCCGGGCGGAATCGCCCGTTACGGAAGTTTTCTCGGCCGCGGCGCGATCTTGATGCCGGGCTTCGTCAACATCGGCGCGTACGTCGACGAGGGCTCGATGGTCGATACCTGGGCCACGGTCGGCTCGTGCGCGCAGATCGGCAAGAACGTGCACCTGGCCGGCGGCGTGGGGATCGGCGGCGTGCTCGAGCCGGCTCAAGCATCGCCGGTCATCGTCGAGGACGGCGCGTTCATCGGCTCGCGCTGCATCGTGGTCGAAGGCGTGCGCATCGGCGCCGGAGCCGTGCTCGGCGCGGGCGTCGTGATCACCGGATCGACCTCGATCGTCGACGTGCGCGGCAGCGAACCGCGCGTGACGCGCGGATACGTCGAACCGCGTTCGGTCGTCATTCCGGGCACGATGCCGAAGTCGTTCCCGGCCGGCGAGTACGGCGTTCCGGTGGCGCTCGTGATCGGCACGCGCAGCGAATCGACCGACATGAAGACTTCGCTCAACTCCGCCCTGCGCGACTACGAGGTTGCCGTCTAACCTTGAATCCAAGACTGGCGACGATCGAACCGTCGCAGATTCGCGCGCTGGCGGCGAAGAAGCGGCCGACCTCGATCGATCTCGGGCTCGGCGAGCCGACGCTGCTTCCGCAGCAGCGTTTCATCGATGCGGCGGCCCGTGAAACGGCCGTGCGCGGGATGAAATATACCCTCAACCCGGGCGACCTCGAGCTGCGCACGCTGATCGCGCGGCATTACGCCTACCCGGGGATGTCCGAGGGGCGCAACGTGTGCATCACGGGCGGATCGCAAGAAGCGATGTACGTCGCGATGAAGACGCTGCTCGATCCGGCGCGCGACGAGGTGCTGATCGTCGAACCGGCTTATCCGGCATACGCGAAGATCGCGCAGCTCGAGGGGATTGCAGTGCGTTCCGTCGGGATGCCGGCCGCGACGGAATTCCGCTACGATCCCGGCGCCATCATGGCCGCGCTGCGGCCCGAGACGCGGCTGATCGTGATCGGCTCGCCGTCGAACCCGACCGGACGCGTGATCACTCGCGCGGCGGCGCAGTCGTTGGCCGACGCGTTGCTCGCGCGCGGCGGCGAGCCGGTGTGGATCCTCGACGACGAGCTGTATCGTGAGCTGACCTACGTCGACGACGCCGGTTCGCTGGCCGCGGTGTACCCGCACACGATCGCGATCAACGGGCTCTCGAAGTCGAACGCCCTCACCGGCCTGCGTATCGGCTGGACGATCGCGCCCGCGCCGCTGTGCGACGAGCTGATCAAGGTCCACGCCTGGCTCGTCACGGCCGCGAACACGTTCGGCCAGCGCATCGCGCTCGGCATCTTCAGCGAACCCGGCGCACTCTCCGAACAGGCCGCCTGGTACCGCGAGCGGCGCATCGCGGTGCTCGCCGCGTTGCGTGACTCGGGCTTGACGTTCGTCGAACCGGACGGCGCGTTCTACGCGTGCGTGAAGCTCGCTACCGGCACCGACTCGCTCGCCGCCGCGTACCGGCTGGTCGACGAGCACGACGTCGTCACGATTCCGGGCTCGATCTTCGGCGCCTCGCTCGAGGGGTGGCTGCGTTTGAGCTGGGTGGCGCCGATCGACGCTTTCCGCGACGGTCTGGCGCGCATTGCCAGCGCCGCGCTCGTCTAAGGACCCGCCGTGGAACTGCACGTCCTCGACGAAACCCTCGCGCTGGCCCGGCTCGCCGCCGACGCGCCCGTGCCGTCATGGGTGGCCGGCCGCGACTTCCTCGCGGTCGTGCGCACGCCGCGCGAGCTGTCGATCGTGTGCCGCAACGACGCGGTTCCCGCTACCCACACGGAAGTGCAGCGCGGTTTTCGCGCGCTGGCCGTCGTGGGCACGCTCGACTTCGAGCTGACCGGCATCGTGGCGTCGCTGGCGGCGCCGCTGGCGGCCGCGGGCATTTCGATCTTCGGCATCTCGACCTACGACACGGACCACATCCTGGTGCGCGAAGACCGTCTCGCCGACGCGAAAGCGGTGCTCGCCGCCGCCGGTCATACCGTTCGGGAGTAGCCCGCAGGGCCCGGTCGGGGCGCGGTGTATAAAGCGGCACGATGATTAAATTGACGCCGCTGATAACCGAATTGTTCGATACCGCCCTCGCCGAAGGAGTGCCGGCCCTGTTGGGAACGATCGGCCCCGACGGCTATCCGCAAATCAGCCCCAAGGGCAGCATCGCGGTCTTCGACGACACGACGCTCTCGTTCTGGGAACGCAGCCATCGCACGACCGAACGCAATCTGAAATCCGACAACAAAGTCGTGGTGTACTATCGCAACGCCGCGCGCGCGAAAGACATGCCCTACGGCGGCGGCGCGTTCCGGGTTTACGGCACGGCGCGGATCGTCACCGACGAGGCGACGAAAGCCAAAGTCTGGGATAAGACGAACGAGGTCGAGCAGTCACGCGACAAGGACCGCACCGGCGTCGGCGTCTTGATCGACGTCGATCGCATCGAAGAGCTGAGCGGCAAAGTCGTCATGGACAAGAACAGCTAGCTCGAACCAAAGCCCGCTAGCTCGAGCTTCGGTGCTCGAGCGACGCAATACGGTCGCTATGGTTGTCGAGGCGCCGCTCCATGCGGTTGAGCGTCGCCTCGATACGGTCCGTACGGGCTTCTAAACGGTCGAAGCGCTCGTCCATCTTGTCGAAGCGCCCGTCCATCTTGTCGAGGCGCTCGTCGACGCCGTTGAAACGGCGCTCGATCGCAGCAAAGCCGTGCTCGACGTACGACCGGAAGTCGAGCAGACCGTCTAGTAGCTCGCGATTGGTGGGCTCGTTCATCTGCATCCGATCACGCCGATTCGGCGAACGGCAAGCCCGGACCCGTTGTCTTAAGACATGCACTCGCGGCCGTGCGGGGCGGTGAGGTCGAGGATGGGGCCGATCGGAACGATCCGGTTGGGATTGATCCGGTCGTGCGTCATATAGTAGTGGCGCTTGAAGTGATCGAAGTTGACGGTCGAGGCGACGTCGCGGAACTGGTAGAGGTCGCGCAGGTAGCCCCAGAGGTTCGGGTAGTCGACGATCCGCCGCAAGTTGCACTTGAAATGGCCGTAGTAGACCGCATCGAAGCGAATCAGCGTGACGAACAAGCGCCAGTCCGTTTCGACCGGCGAGGTGCCGAGTAAGAAGCGGCTCTCGGAGAGCATTGCTTCGAGCCGATCGAGCTCGTTGAAGACGCCCTCGGCTGCCGTCGCATACGCGGCTTGCTCGGTCGCGAACCCGGCGCGGTACACGCCGTTGTTCACGCTGGTGTAGATTTCGGCGTTGAGCGCATCGATCTCGGCCCGGTGCGCTTCGGGATACAAGTCCAGATCGTGCTTGGTCGCAAACGCTTCGAACTCGGTTTCGAACATGCGCATGATGTCATCGTCGTTGTTGCTGACGATGCGGTGCGTCTCTTTGTCCCAGAGCACGGGAACCGTGACGCGTCCGCGATAGCCCGGGTCGGTCGCCGCGTACGCTTCGGAGAGGTAGGTCCAGCCGTTGACCGGATCCGGGCCCATCCCCGGCCCGGCGTGGAACGCCCAGCCGCGCTCGTCGCGGATCGGGTCGACGACGGTCATGCCGATCGCGTTTTGCAGCCCTTTGAGCAGACGTACGATCACCGTGCGGTGCGCCCACGGGCACGCAAGCGAAACGTACAGGTGGTAACGTCCGGCCGCCGCGGGAAAGCCCGAGCTGTCGTCCGCGGTTACCCAATCGGCGAACGCGTCGGGCTGGCGCGCGAAGCTGCCGCCGGATTTCTCTGCCGGAAATTGTGCGGTCGTCATTTCTTGAGTTCGGCTTCGATGGCCGCCAGCAGGATCGGATCGTCGGCCGTAACGTCGGGCGCAAACCGCGCGACCACCGCGCCGTTCCGGCCGACCAGAAACTTCTCAAAGTTCCACAGGATGTCGGTCGGGTTCTCCTGTTTGATGCCGTAGCCGGCGAGCTTGGCTTTGAAATCGCTGCCCGGTTTTTCGGTAGCTGCCGGTTGGGCCGCGATCAGTTCGCGGTAGAGCGGGTGGCGGTCGCCGCCGCCGACCGAGATCTTCTCGAACATCGGGAACGTCACGCCGTAGGAGAGCGAGCAGAACTCGGCGATCTCGGCGTTCGTCCCCGGTTCTTGTGCGCCGAAGTTGTTGGCCGGGAAGCCAAGGATCTGCAGGCCCCGCGCGCGTTGCTCGGCGTAGAGTTTTTCGAGGCCGGCATACTGTGGCGTCAGCCCGCACTTCGAGGCGACGTTGACGATCAGCAGCACTTGGCCCGCGTACTCGTTCAACGCGGCCGGCGTGCCGTCGATCTTGCGGACCGGAATGTCATATACGGTACTCACGAACCTTAGGAACCGGGGTGGCCGCGGGGAGATGCAGCCGGAATCTCAGTTCCCGCGTTTGGCCGCTTGGTAGG
>JBEKXE010000067.1:0-23482 GCA_049512335.1 Candidatus Lustribacter sp. | reverse complement strand
ATGGTCGCGGCGCAGTGCACCTCTCCCCACCCGGGTTAGCGGCGCTTATTCTCTTCGCGCCCGATGCGCGGCGCGAACTTCTTGGTGTAGCGCCCGCGCTCGAAGACGATCACCGAATCGTAAAAGCAGATCGCATGCGTCGTGCGCGTAAACTCCGTCGCCGCCGACGTGTCGCGCGCATGATCGGCGTTGAGCTCGTCGATCAGCTGTTTTGCGATCTCGATGAAGGTGTCGGGCTTGCCCAATCCGCCGCCGAAATCCGGCCAATAGGCGGTGTGGAGATCTTCGACCAGGTACACGCCGTTCTTCGATAGCCCGGCGTAGAGGTGCGTGAACGAAGCGGCAACGTGCGCCTGCACGTGGCTGCCGTCGTCGATCACGACGTCGAACGGTCCGAACTCCTCGACTACGCGCGTGAGAAACGCCGGATCGTCTTGCGAACCGATGCGCACCGCAATCTGGTCTTCTTCGAAATTCCGGCAGCGCGGTTCGATGTCGATGCCGACGATCTGCGCGTGCGGCCCGAAGTACCGCTTCCACATTTGTAGCGAGCCGCCGTCACCGCAGCCGATCTCGAGCACGCTGACCGACCGGTTCACGAACGGGCGGAAGTGCCGTTCGTAGATCGGGAAGTAGTGCTTCCACTTGTGGATGACGCGGCGCTCGCCGTTCCCTTGAAAATCCGCCCAGAGCGACATATCGCGCATAATGGTCCCGGCGCTGGAATGGTTGAGCACGCCAGCGAACGGTACCGGCATGCCACCCGAACGCCACGCCGGATCCACTCCGCACGCCCAAGTCGCGGACGTCGCGGCTGCGCTGGCCGATTGGACGCGCGGTTCCGGTCCAATGCTGGCTCGGTTGGCGGCGGCGCTCGAGTCCGCCGTCCTGCGCGGCACCATCGCGGCCGGGGCCCGGCTGCCCTCTGAGCGCGAACTGGCCCACCAGCTCGGCATCAGCCGCAGCACTGTGGTGGCCGCCTACGACCGGCTGAAGGCCGAGGGCCGCGCCCACACCCAGCGTGGCAGCGGAACGTACGCCGGTCCGCCCGGACCACTGACCCGCGGCGGCCGCTTCTCGCCGGGCCACCTGGTCTCGATCGTCGACAACCGCGACGGTCCACGTCAGACGGTGGAGTTCACCATCGCCGCGTTGCCCGGCTCGCGCGAGATCGCCCGGGCCGGCGAGCGGCTCGCCAAACGGCTCCAGAGCCTCTCCCACGAGACGCCGGGCTATCTGCCGCTGGGACTGCCGGCACTGCGGCGCGAGATCGCGCAAGCCTACACGGCGCGCGGGCTGCCGACCGAGCCCGAGCAGATCATCGTGACCAGCGGCGCGCAACAGGCGATTGCGCTCGTCGCGCAGCTCTTTCGCGGCGACCGCGTCGCGATGGAAGACCCGACCAATCCGGCCTCAATCGACGCGTTCCGGGCGGCCGGCGCGGACATCGTGGCGATCGGCGTCGACGCCGACGGCGCGAACGTCGAAGAGCTCGAACGGCTGCCCACCGCGCGCCTGCCCGCCGCGGTCTACAGCGCGACGACCTATAACAACCCGACCGGCACCGTGCTCTCATCCGCGCGGCGCCTCGCGCTGGCGCGCATGGCCGAGCGCGAAGGCTGGACGATCGTCGAGGACGAGACGCTGTGCGACATCTCGATGCACGACGTCACCCCGCCCCCGCCCATCGCGGCGCTCGGCAGCGGGGCCTCGGTGCTCTCGATCGGTTCGGCCTGCAAACTCTTTTGGGGTGGCTTGCGCATCGGCTGGGTGCGCGGTGAAGCACACCTGATCAGCCGCATCGCACCGCTGAAGATCGTCGCCGACCTCGGAACGTCGCTCGTCGGGCAGGCATTGTGCGCCGAGCTGCTCCCGCTGCGCGACCGCGTGCGTAACGAACGCCGCGCCCAGCTCCTGGTCCGATATCGCACGCTCGTCGGCGCGCTCGAGCGCGAGCTGCCGTCGTGGAGCCGCAACGAGCCGCGCGGCGGCTCGTCCCTGTGGATCGAGTTGCCGCACGGCGATTCGGCCAGTTTTGCCGTCGAGGCCGCGCGCTTCGGCGTCACGATCGCACCCGGCCCCGTCTTCTCGTCGGCCGAGCGGCACGCGCGGCGCCTGCGCCTGCCGTTCGTGCTCGATCCGGCGGTGTTGCTCGCCGGCGTGGACCGGCTCGCCGCCGCGTGGGCCGCATACGCCCCGCGCGCCGCAACGCTGCCGCTCGACGCCGTCGTCTAGGTCCCCGTGTCATCCTGAGCGTACCCGTGTCATCCTGAGCTTGTCGAAGGACAGCCACGCAACATGGTCTCGGAGGCAGCAACCATGAACCGATGTACCGCACTCACCCTCGTTGCACTGAGCGCGCTCGCTCCGTCGCGCGCGGTGGCGCAAACGATGGCGGCGCCGATGCCGTCGGCATCTCCGCCGAAGATGTCGCCGATGCCGACGGCGGCCGAACAACCGTTCATCGCCAAGATCCAACACGACATCCCGCTGCGCTACCCGACCGTCGCAGCGGCCGAGAAGGCCGGCTACTTCCAATACACGGGCGAAGACAACACCGGCGCCATCAGTTACGTCAATCTGAAAGTCTGGAACTCGATCGATCCGGAGGTTCCCAATCAGCTCTGGTACGCGGCTGACGGCCGTTTGCTCGGCGTCGACTACACGATTCTCCAATCGCAGTCACCGGACGCGCCGACGTCGCTATTCGGCTACGCCATCGATCCCTCGCGCTGGGTCCACCGCGGCGCGCACATGCACTGGGGCTTCACGGCCGCCGACGGCACGCTGCATATGGGCGCCATGCCGGTGCAGAAGTTCACCGACGCCGGCGGCACGCCGAGCGAAAACGTCCCCGATATCCCGGCCAACAAAGTCGCGCTGGTCAAAGCGGGAATCCCCGGGCTGACGGATCCCAGTCAAGTGAAGTTCGTCTTCCTCCACCCGGCGATGTGGGATATCTTCCCGTGGGTGCTGCCCAATCCCAACGGCGCCTGGGCCGACATGAACCCCAACGTCACGCCGACCAAAAAACCCGCGGCGATGTAGAACTCGCCTTTTCTTCCTGTCGAGGAAGGGGCGGTTTCTTCTTACTCGTTCGACCAGTAGTCTTTGAGGGCTTTGCCGCGGCTGGGATGTCGCAATTTGCGCAGTGCTTTGGCTTCGATTTGGCGGATGCGTTCGCGCGTGACGCCGAATTCCTGACCGACTTCTTCGAGCGTGCGCTGGTGGCCGTCTTCGAGACCGAAGCGTAAGACCAGCACCTTGCGTTCGCGCTCGGTGAGGTTTTTGAGGACGTCCTGCATCTTCTCTTTGAGCAGCATGACGCTGGCGGCTTCGGCCGGGGCGATCGCTTCCTGATCCTCGATGAAGTCGCCGAGATGCGAATCTTCCTCTTCGCCGATCGGCGTTTCGAGCGAGATCGGCTCTTGCGAGATCTTGATGACCTCGCGCACCTTCTCGGGCGTGAGGCCCATCTCGCCGGCGATCTCCTCGACCGTCGGATCGCGGCCCAGCTCTTGCAGCAGCTGCCGCGAGATCTTGATCAGCCGGTTGATCGTCTCGACCATGTGGACGGGAATGCGGATCGTGCGGGCCTGATCGGCCAACGCGCGGGTGATCGCTTGGCGGATCCACCACGTCGCATAGGTCGAGAACTTGTAGCCCTTGCGGTAGTCGAATTTTTCGACCGCCCGGATCAGGCCCAAGTTCCCTTCCTGGATGAGGTCGAGGAAGAGCATGCCGCGGCCGACGTACTTTTTCGCGATCGACACGACGAGCCGTAAATTTGCTTCGGTCAGGCGGCGCTTCGCGTCCTCGCCGGCGAAGACGATGGCGTTGTTGGCCGTGCCGTTTTTGGGCGCTTCGTTCTCGCCCGCTTCGATCGCCATCGCCAAGCGCTTCTCGTCGTCCATCGACAAGAGCGGGACGCGGCCGATCTCCTTGAGATACATGCGGACCGGGTCGTCGAGCGCGAGACCGGCCGGCATCGGGACCTCCTCGGCCTCGGTCTCCGGCTTCTCTTCCTTCGCCAGCTCCTCGACGACCTCGATGCCGATCGTGGAGATCTCCTCGAAGAGCTCGTCGATGCGTTCGGGCGTGACGTCTTCGACGTTGTCGAAGACGGCGTTCACTTCCTCATAGGTCAGCGAGCCGCGCTTCTTGCCGCGCTCGAGCAGCTTCTTGATCTGATCGTCGAGCGATACGTGCGGCGCTTCGACCGTTGCGGTCGCCGCTTTCTTGCGTGCCATCTTTTCCTCACCCCCTTTCCTGGTTATGCTGGACCTCGCCGTTTCGGTGACCCGGTAGCGGGGTCATCCTTTCAGTCGGGCCACGTGGAGCGCGTTGTGTTCTTCCCGTAGTTGCGCCGGAACCGGCTGGCCCGCTTCCAGCAGGACGTTCATCTGAGCGTCGAGCTCGCGGAAGCGGCGCTGCCGATCGTCCGCAGCGAAACGCTCGATCGTCCGATCGAGATACTCGCGGCGGGCTTCGGTGTCGGCAAAACGGACGATCCGAGAGCGCTCGGCACCGGCGATCGACGCGAGCGTAGCCGACACGTCACCATCATCGCTAAACAGGGCAAAGACGTCGGCCGGTTGCACCAGCGCGTGCGCCTGCTCGCGAATGTGAGCGTAAATACGCCGTAAGGACGGCTCCCCGAAGCGCTCCGGCGTGATACGTCCGGCGTACTCCGCAACCAAGCCCGGTTCCGAGACAAAGATCGCCAGACACGTCGTTTCCCACGACGGCGAAGCAACCGCGCCGGGCCGGATCCGGTCCGAGCGGCGCACGTCGATCATTTGGCCCTCCCCGTATTCCAGGTGCGCGCCGTCGGTGATCTGCAGGCGGGCCTTGCGCACGTCTTCGACGTCCACGCCGAGCTGGAGCGCGGCGTAGGTCCGCCAATGGTCCCATTCGGCGCGCGGCAGCGTCCGCACCAGGATTTCGGCCTCGCGCGCGATTTGGGCACGGCTCTTGAAACCGGTGCGGATCTCGCCGATGCGGCGGTCGATCTTGAATTGGATCCAGGGCAGCGCGCCGTCGAGCGCCGCGCGAAATGCCTCGGCGCCGCGCTCGCGTACGAAGCTGTCGGGGTCGGTGCCGGCCGGCAGCTGGACGATGCGCGCCGCCAAGCCCTCACCGACGAGCGTGTCGATCGACTTGGCGGCGGCCGCTTGCCCGGCGGCGTCCGCGTCGAAGCAGATGAACACGTTTTCGGTCGTTTTGCGCAGCTCGTGCGCCTGCTCGGCCGTGAAGGCGGTGCCCAGCGAGGCCACGGCATTCGTGATCCCCGCCTGGTGTAAGGCGATGCAGTCCAGGTAGCCCTCGACGATGACGATGCTGCCCTCGCGCTGCGCCGCCCGGCGCGCGATGCCCAGCGCGAACAGAAAGCGACCCTTGGTGTAGACCGGCGTCGTGGTCGTGTTGAGGTACTTGGGTTCGCCCGCGCCGATCAGACGGCCGCCGAAAGCGATCGTCTCGCCGGTGACCGCATGGGTCGGAATCATCAGGCGATCGCGATAGAAATCGTAATAGCCTCGCTGGCCGGGTTTGATCAGCCCCGCTTTGGCGGCCAGCGCGAGATCGACGTTCTCGCGCTGCAACTCGGCGACGAGTCCGTCCCAGCGTTCGGAGGCAAAGCCCAGCTTGAACGTCGCGATCGCTTCGGGACCGATGCCGCGCCCCGCGCAGTAGCGGCGCCCCGGTTCGCCTTCCGGCTCGGCCGTCAGCACGCGGTGAAAGAACCGGGCCGCAACGTCGTTCGCGTGATAGATCGCTTCTTTTTCGCTGCGCACGCGCGCCGTCGCGGGATCTTCGTTTTCGAGTTGGATGCCGGCGCGTTTCGCGAGCACCCGCATCGCGTCGACGAAGTTGAGGTTGTCGTGCAATTGCACGAAGCGAATCACGTCGCCGGCCGCGTCGCAGCCGAAGCACTTGAAGAAGCCGCGGTCGGGGTGCACGTGGAACGACGGCGTTTTCTCACCGTGAAACGGACAAAGTCCGACGAGATCGTTGCCGCGTTTGCGCAAGCTGACGACGGCACCGATTACTTCGCCGATGTCGGTCCGCGCGAGGATGTCCCGCTTGACGCCGTCGTCGATCCGCACCGTACACCTGTTCGACACGCCGCATGGGACCCTCCCTCGGCGCCGAACTGCGCAGACGTGGCCAAAGGAAAACGGATCTTCGATCCGATCCACCGCTTCATCGAACTCGATGCCGGCGAGGTTGCGCTGCTCGAGGCGCCGGCGGTCCAGCGACTGCGGCGGCTGCGCCAGCTGGGCCTCGCGTACCTGGCATTTCCATCAGCCGAACACTCGCGTTTCACCCACGCGCTGGGCGCGCTGGCGATCGGCACGCGCGCGCTCGAGGCGCTGCGCGCCTACTCGCCGGAGGCGTTCGCCTCGGAGCGCGACTACGCCGACCAGCGGCGCTTGCTGCGCGCCAGCCTGCTGCTCCACGACGTCGGTCACGGGCCCTTCAGCCACGCCTGCGAAGCGGTGCTCGGAATCCGCCACGAACTGCGCACCGAGCGCATTTTGGCACGCGACGAGATCGCCCGGGCGCTGGCCGCGATCGACGTCGACGCGGCCGAGGTGCTGGCGCTCATCACCGGCACGTCGACGCGTTATCCGGTCTTGCGCGAGCTGGTGTCCGGGCCGAACCTCGACGCCGACCGGATGGACTATCTCCTACGGGACGCCTATTTCACCGGCGTCGTCAACGGCCGCTACGACGTGGAGCAGTTGATCGCGTCGCTGCGCGTCTTCGATCACGACGGAGCGGGCGAGCTGGGCGTCGACGGCCGCGGCGTCGTCGCGCTGGAGAGTTTCGTGCTCGCGCGCTACTGGATGTTCGCGACGATTTACTTTCATCACACGACGCGGGCGTTTGAGCGCGTGCTGCGCGCCGGCCTCGAGGAGCTGTGGCCCGATCCGCGCCGGCTCGATCCGATCGAGGAGTTTCTCGCCTGGGACGATTTCCGCGTCGTCGATGCGATGCGCACCTCGGACTCCGAAGCCGCGCGCGGACTGCGCGAGCGCGTGACCGTGTACGGGCTCGCCGCGGAGTTCAATGCCGAGCACGACCTCGTGACGTACGAAGCTTGCGAACGCGAGCTGCGCGCCGCGTACGGCGACGCGGTGTGGAGCGACTCGCAAGAGCAGCTGCTGCATCGTTTGCCGCTGGGCGGCGACGAAGGTGCGCCGACCGTTCGCGTGCACGTGACCGGACGCATCGTCGACGCCCGCGTCGCCTCCGACCTGATCGGCAAACTCAGCGGCAAAGCGTACTGGCGCAAGCTGTTCGTGCGCAAGGACCGCGTCCCGCTCGACGAGGCGCGCCGGCGCTGCGCTGAGATCATCGCCAGCGGCGGAATGCCCTCGCTCTTCGACCTCGAGCGCACCGATTAACGCCGGCTAAAAGTTCGCGCGGGGCGGGACGGCTCTCGGACAACGAGCGTTCCCTAGATACCATGATCCGCGCGTACGCCGTTCTGCTCGCCCTGCTCGCCCTCGCCGGCTGCAGCAGCGTCGCAGCATCGGAGCCCAAAGCCGCCGTGGCCGCAACCCCGAGCCTGCCGTGCTCGCTGCCCTACGGTACCCGCGTGGCCCTCGTGTCGCCCAAGCCCGGCAGCCGGGATGTGCCGCGCAGCTCACCGCTCGTGCTGGCGGCGTCGCACGACCTGCCAAAGACCGTCGCCGCGGTAACGAGCGACGCGAAGGACGGGACGACCGCCGGCGGCCCGCTCGAGCGAACCGGGCGTCCGGCCGGCGTGACGGCGGCGCCGTTCGCGAACCCCGTGTACTATCGCGCCACCGGCGTCGCGCTCCACGGACACCGGCACTACACGGTCGCGCTCGACGACCTCGCGCAGAACGGCTGCGCGCCCTACGCGCAGATCAGCGGCGACCCGCACTTCTCGACCTAGAGCGTCAGCGACCGGGTTTGGTCGCGAGCCACTCCGGACGCAGCAGGGCGATCTCGTCGAGGACGATTGCCGAGGGCGTCTTCTGGCAACGGCACGGGATCGGGCCCGCGGTGCAGCCCGCGTCCGTATGCTGGCCCACCGGGTGGCCACACTCGCACCGGATCAACGTGCCCGAGTCGTAAGGGAACATGGTCCGGCTAGAAATCCGCGGTCGACCGCTTGGTTCCCTGTGCCACGGCTCCTAGAGCGAGAAGCGCACCCCGGCAAAGAGCGTCGACGGACGCGTGGGGCCGAAGTAGAGGCGCGCTTCGAGCGCCGTGTGGGGCGCGATGCCGTGCGCGAGGATCGCGTCGTAGACCGCTCCGGTGTGGCTGATCGCCCCGACCGACCCGACGCCCACGCCGGCGCCGACGGCCGTGCCGGCAAACGACAAGCGCGCGTCGACCGTCGCCGCGTAGCCGCCGCTGCCCGGTACCAGGCCCGTCAGTTCGACCGCCAGCGGTACGACCGGGGCATTGAGCAACCCGAGCGAGAGTGCGCCCGCACCGGAGGCCGAGCTGCCGGTGATGGACGCGCCGCCTTCGATCGAAACGTCGGCCCGCGCGGTTCCGGTCGTCACGGCGAGCGCGGCGCCGGCGACGAGCGCGCACGCCAAGGTGCGTTGGAGAAACGTCGTAATCATCATACCACGACGCGGTTTCACGTGCCGGCTTGCGAATGCTGCCAAGGTGAGCAAACTTTAACCCGCTGCAACGACGCGCGGTATCGGCGGCTGCGAACGCGCGGCGGCGACGTCAACCGAAATCAGGACGTCACCGCCGAGGTGCTTGAGCGGGACGCCGACGGCTTCCCACGAGAGCGGCATCTCGGCGGCCCAGCGGACCTCGAGATGCGTCACGCGGTACATGCCCGGCGGCGCTTCCTCCGGAATCTTCCCGACGAGGCGCACGCGGCTGCGATCGCCGACGGCGTTTTCCGCGGGGCCGGCGGACGACGTCCAAAACGTCAGGGCCGGCCCACCCGGACCGATCGGTCCGGCGAACTCGGCGAGCGGAACGGCTCCCTCGGGCAGCGGTTCTTCGAACCGGATTTCGATAAAAAAGCGCTCGTTCGCATGAAAATGACGCGGTGGCTGATCCATCGGCGTCCATTGTTAGCCACAACCGCCCTCGATCCCGTGGAGGGGCTGACCGAATTTCGGGCTGAAGGGAGTGCGTCGTGATCAGCATCCCCACCGTCCGCCGTGCCGTCGACTCCGATGCCCCGCAGATCGCCGAACTGCTCGGCGAGCTCGGATATTCGACCCATCCGAGCTTCATTCTGAGCCGTTTGGAACTCGTCGGTGCACGCCCGGACGATGCGGTGTTCGTCGCCGAATCCGCCGAAAACGTCATCGGCGTGGTCAGCGTGCACGTGTTCCCGCTCTTTCACGCCGACGTGTGGATCGGCCGGATCACCTCGCTCGTGGTCGGCGCGCATCATCGGCGCAAGGGCGTCGGCAAAGTGTTGCTCACGGCCGCCGAATCGTTCGCGGCGCAACGCCGCTGCAGCCAGATCGAAGTCACCAGCGGCGGGACGCACGAGCCCGCGCCGCAGTTCTACGAAAGCAACGGCTACGAGCACCGCGACCAGCACATGGTGAAATCACCGCCCTACGTCTAGGCGCCCCACGTTCGCGTCGAAGAACGCGCGCAGCGCGCTTGCCGTCTCGTTGGGCAACTCTTCCATCATGAAGTGGCCGCACGGCAGCCCCCGCGTGGTGAGATCGGTCGCCCAGCGTTCCCACACCGTGGGGAAATGCGCCGACCGCCGGCCGTCGCGCCCGGCGCCCCACAGCGCGAGCAGCGGCATCGTGAGCCGCTTGCCGGCGTCGCGATCGGCGCGGTCGGCGTCCACGTCGCAGGTGTAGCCCGCGCGGTAATCTTCGCACGCGGCGTGCACCGCGCCCGGGCGCGCGAACGCCGTGCAGTAGGCTTCCAGCGCCTGCGCATCGGAAGCGTTCCGGTCTTCGAACCAGGCCCCGATCTGCTGGGCGCAATACCAGCGCGGATCGCTGCCGATCAAGCGTTCCGGCAACGGCTCGGGCTGCGCGAGAAACTGCCAGTGATACGCGCCGTAGGCGCGGTGGTAGTCCATCGCCTCCCAATTCTCGATGGTCGGAATGATGTCGAGCGTCGCCAACGCCGCCACGCGTTCGGGCGCATCGAGGGCCAACCGGTAGGCGACGCGCGCGCCGCGATCGTGTCCGGCCAGAAAGAACCGTTCCCAGCCCAGCGCCGCCATCAACGCGACGATGTCGCGCGCCATCGCGCGTTTGCTGTAGGCGTGGTGTTCGGGGTCGGACGCAACGATCTCGCTGGCGCCGTAACCGCGCAGATCGGGCAGCACGACCGTGTAGCGTTCGGCGAGCGCGGGCGCGACGTTGCGCCAGGTGAGATGCGACTGCGGATAGCCGTGCAGGCAAACCAATGCCGGCCCCGCGCCGCCGATGCGCACGTAAAGTTCCGCCTCACCGGTTGCGACGCGGCGTTCATCGAATCCATCGAGCAATTGACGGCCTCCACCGCGCGGTCGCCGGGCAGGACCGAACGCCGGAAATGCGTACTGTATACACTTGCGCCCGACGATCGTTCTCTTCGTACTCGGCCTCGCGTTCGCCGTTTTCGTCCCCCGCAGCGCGGTCGCGGTCGATACCGCGCTGAGCCCGAAGATCGCGCTCAACTTCACCTGGCAAGCGGCCTTCATGCCGCTGCTGTACGGCCAATCCAAAGGCTATTTCAAAGACGCCGGCGTGACGCCGGATTTCATTCCGACGCGCGGCTCCGACCAAGCGCTGCAACTGATCGAATCGGGTCAGGTCGACTACGCGTTCATCGACTGCGACACGTTTCTTGCCGCCGCCGCGCAAAAGAAAACCACCACCACCGCGGTCTACGTCTGGCTCGACAAACCGACGCTGGCCGTCGTTTCGATGGCGCCGCTGAGCGGCCCGAAGGCGCTCTCCGGCAAGAGTTTCGGCACCCTGCCGCAGAGCACGGCGCGCACGATTCTGCCCTTCGTGCTGAAGTCCGACGGCGTCGATCCGAAAACCGTCGACGTCCAAGCGCTCGACTTCAGCGTGCTCTACGCGTTGTTCTTCCGCGGGCAAGTCGATACGGCCGAGATCCACGCGCCCGGCAGCTGGGAGAACGTCCAAGAGCAAGCCGCCGCGCAGGGCAAAAAAGTGTACCTCACGATGCTCAAGGACTGGGGGCTCGTGGGCTACGACAAGATCCTCGTCGTGCGCACGGCGCTGTTGCACGATTCGCCGGCCGACGTGAAACGCGTGGTCGGCGCGATCAACCGGTCGCTCACGCAAGCGCTCGCCCACGCCACCGACGCCGACGCCTCCACCCTGCTCCAGCCGCTGCTGCCGCAGGCCAAACCGGACGCGCTGGTCGGCGACTGGCACGATTTCAAGAACCTCGTCGTGAAGCCGGGGCCGATCGACGCACGCGTCTTCGGCAACTCGCTGCAGCGGCTCAAGGACGTCGGCGTGATCACCGACATCCCGCCGGTCGCAACGCTCTACACGAACCCCCGCTGAAAGGGACGCCGCACATGCTCCTAGATAGCCCCAAGTCGCAGCACGTCGAAAAGCTCACGACGATTTCCGGCATTTGCCCCGCGGTATTCACGCTCTACACCGACGCAACGTGCCGAACGATCGACTACGCGGCGCAACGCGCGCACTACCGCAAGCTGCTGCAGCACGAGATCAGCGCGCTGGTCATCGGCTGTCACGCCGGTGAGATCAGCGCCCTCACGCCCGAGGAACGCGCCGAACTGATCGCGATCGCCAAGGACGAAGCCAAGGGCCGCGTGCCGGTGATCGACGGCATCGTCGCCGATTCGACCAGCGAGGCGATCCGGCGCGGTCACGAAGCGGTCGCGGCCGGTGCGGACGCCGTGCTCTTCACCTCGCCGGCGATCCCCGGCTGGCGTGACGAGATCAACGTTCTGCTGCAGCACTACGGCGCGTTCGAAGATGCGGTCGGCATCCCGATCGTGCTGTTCGGCTCGCCGTCGGACCGCTACGGCCAGCAGTTCGCCTTGACGCCCGCAGCGGCGCGCGCCCTGGTGAAATCGCTGCAAAGCGTCATCGGCATGAAGATCACGGCGCAGTGGGATATCGGCGGTTTCCTGCGCATCGCCAACGCGATGCGCGAAGTCCGCAACGTCGGCTGTCTCAAAGCCGGCGGTCAGGCGCAATTCGCACACTACGTCTACGGCTGCGACGGCAGCTTGAGCGGCGGTTCCAACTTCTCGACCGCCGACGACATCGCCGTGCGCGCGCTGTGCCTCGAAGGCAAGCTGGCCGAAGCGAAGGCCGTGTCCGATTCGTGGATGCCGGTGTACGACGCGATCTACGGCACGCAAGTCGGCTTGCCGGTGGTGTACTTCCACTACCGCTACAAGCTCGCGGCGTGGCTGACCGGGGCGATCGAAGCGCCGTGGATGCGCCGCCCGCAAATCGCGCCGCCGCTCGAGGACATCCTGGTACTGCGCGATGCGCTGCTGCGCGCCGGGAAACCGGTCGTCCGGGACGTCAAGCAAGGTCTCCCCGTCGCCGCCATCTAGTGGATTCGCTGCAAGCGAATCCATCGCGTTCGGCCCCTCACGACTGAAGCAGCGGAGTGTTTGATCAGGGGCCGATCCGCACAGTTCTGCGCCTCGACGGCGTCGCGAAGCGCTTCGGCGAGGGTCCGGGCGCGACGACGGCCGTCATCGACTTTTCGCTCGACGTCACCGAGGGCGAGTTCGTCTGCATACTCGGCGCGAGCGGCTGCGGCAAGTCGACGCTGCTCAAGCTGATCGCCAACCTGCTGCTGCCCAGCGCCGGTAGCATCGAACGCGCCGAGCACGTCGCCCGGCGCGGCGGCATCGGCATGGTCTTCCAACGCCCGGTGCTCTTACCGTGGCGGACCGTGCTCGGCAACGTGCTGGCGCCGGCCGAGGTGCTCGATCTGCCGGGCTGGCCGCAGGATACCGCGCGCGAACTGATCGCTCGCGTCGGGCTGGCCGGTTTCGAGCAGGCGCTGCCGCACCAGCTCTCGGGCGGCATGCAACAGCGCGTCTCGATCGCGCGCGCCCTGCTGAGCGATCCGAAGCTGCTGCTGATGGACGAGCCGTTCGGCGCGCTCGACGCGCTCACGCGCGAGCAGATGAACGCCGACCTGTTGCGCGTGTGGTCCGAAACCGGCAAGACCGTGCTGTTGGTGACGCACAGCATCGAGGAAGCGGCGTTCTTGAGCGACCGGATCGTCGTGATGGCGCCGCGTCCCGGGCGCATCGCCGAGATCGTCGTCAACCCATTGCCACGCCCGCGCGAGCTGGCCGTGATGGCGAGCCCGGAGTTCGCGGCGCTCGAAGGCCGGCTGCGCGAGCGCGTGGCCCATGCGTAACGCCTTCGTGCGCGGCGCGGAGGCGACGCTCTACGTGGTAGCGCTGATCGTGCTGTGGTGGGCGGTGGTGAAGGCGTTCGGCGTCAGCCCGCTGGTGATTCCGTCGCCGGAGCGTGTGCTCGGAGCGGGGATCACGAATTTCACCTTGCTCGCACTCAGCACCGGCATCACGCTCGGCGAAGCCCTGGCCGGATTCGCGGCGGCCGTCGTCACCGGCGTGTTGCTCGCGGTCGCGATCGTGTCGTCGCGGCTCGCATCCCGTCTGCTCTTGCCGACGCTCGTCGCCGTGAACTCCGCGCCCAAGGTCGTCTTCGCGCCGATCCTGGTGATCTGGTTCGGGCTGGGATTATGGTCGAAGGTCGGGATGGCGTTTCTGCTGTGCTTCTTCCCGATCGTGATCAATGCGGCCCAAGGGTTGCGCGAAGTCGATCCCGAGCTGATCGACCTCTACCGGTTGATGCAAGCGGGGAATTGGACGACGCTGCGGCGCGTGCGCTTTCCCAACGCGATCCCCTACATCCTGAGCGCGATGAAGATCGCGCTGCCGCTCGCCATCATCGGCGCCGTGATCGGCGAGTTCGTTGCCGCACGAGCCGGCATCGGCTACCAAGTGATGCTGGCGTATTCGAACTCCGACACCGAATTGGTGTTTGCCGCGGTGCTGCTGCTCACCATCGCTTCGGTGTTGGCGTTCGCGCTACTCGGGTGGGCCGAATCCCTGATGCTGGCCCGCTATCCGGTCAGTATCGAAGCCCGCGCGTAAGCCGTCCTTCGTCTCCGCTCGGCTTCGCTCGCTCCGCTCAGGATGACAAGGGCTTACGCCGGTCCTTCGACTGCGGTTCGCTTCGCGAACCTCCGCTCAGGATGACGATCCCGGCCTAGGCCGGGATCGGGGGCTGGGTGCCTTCGATTTGGACGCGATAACCGTTGCGGGTTTGCGGGAAGTAGTCCCACACCGCGAGGTGCTGGGTGCAACGGTTGTCCCAGAACGCAACCGAATGCTTCTGCCACACGAACCGCACGTGGAAGTGCGGTTTCTCCAGATGCGCGTAGAGGTAGTTCAACAGCGCCGCGCTCTCTTCGGGCGACACGTCGTTGATGTGCGAGGTGAAGCCGCGGTTGACGTAGAGCAGCTTGCGTCCGGTCTCCGGGTGCTTGGCGACCACCGGATGCACCGAGATCGGATACGTGCCCTTGGGGTTGAAGCGCCCGAAGGCGATGCGGCCGTCGTGGGTTGCCGTCAAGCCCTCGAGATGCGCCTGCATGCGCGGCGAGAGCGCGTCGTAGGCCGCGTACATGCTCGCCCAGCACGTGTCGCCGCCGAGCGGCGGCAGCTCGTAGATGTGCAGGATGCTGCCCATCGGCGGAATCGGATCGCACGACAGATCGGTGTGCCAGTCTTCGCCGGCGATGTGCTTGGAGTCGGCGTCGGCGTGGATCGGGCGAACCTCGGGATGTTTGTCGTCGAGGCCCGGCATTCCGGAATGGATGTGCAAATCGCCGAAGCGGCGGCCGAAGGCGACCTGTGCGTCGAGGCTCATCGGCTGATCGCGAAAGAAGATCACGCCGTTCTCGATCAGCGCCGCTTTGATCTCCGCGATCTGCTCGTCACCGACCGGCCGCGTCAGATCGACGCCGCTGATCTCCCCGCCGATGTGCGGCGAGAGACGTTTCACCGTGATGGTCCCGCGAGTCGCTAGCATGCTATACTCCTATCCATTACAGCCGCCGAATACCCTCCGACATTGACCGCACGATTCGTCGCGGAGATCCGGCAGATCGCCGGCGGCCACATCCCCGAAGACGTTCGCGTAACGGCGCTCTGCTGCATTCTCGATTGGCTCGGAACGGCGCACGCCGGCATGCACGAAGCGGCCGTTGCGGCGCTGCTCGAGGATCTGCTCACCGCGCCCGCGGCGCCGTGCGGGTTGATCGGGCGGCCGGAGCGGACGTCGGCGCAGGGCGCGGCGCTGGTCAACGGCACGGCCGGCGACGCGCTGGATTTCTCGGACGTCAACCGCAGCCTCAACGGGCACGCGACCGCGACGGTCTGGCCGTGCGTGCTGGCCCTGGCCGAAGCCCACGGCGCGCCGGGCGCGGCGGCGCTGCGCGCGTTCATCGCCGGCGTCGAAGCGGCGTGCCGGGTGGGGCTGCTGCTCGGCCCGGGAATCCTCGAAACCCCGTTTCATCCGACCCCGATCGCGGGCGCCGTCGGCGCGGCGGCCGGCGGCGCGGTGCTGCTGAACCTCGACGACGAACGCTTCGCGGCCGCACTCGGCATCGCGGCAACGCAGGCCGCCGGGTTGGCCGGCGCGGTCGGCACGATGTGCAAGCCGCTGCACGCCGGAACGGCCGCGGCGGCCGGTACGCTCGCAGCGCAGCTCGCGCTGCGCGGCTTCACGGCGCCCGCGGCAGTGCTCGACCCGGGCGCGGGTTTTCTCGAGGCCCACACCGCGCACGTGGTCGCCGATGCGCTCGACGCGAGTCGCGGCCGCTGGCTGATTCTGGAGACGCTGCTCAAAGAGCACGCCGCGTGCGCGCTGGCCGGCGGCAGTATCGAAAACATGCGCGCACTGCGGCGCACCGGCGCGTTCGACGCCGCGGGCGTGGAGAGCGTCCGGTTGCAACTGGCGCCGAGCTCCGTTCGCGTGTGCGACATCCTCGCACCGCGCACGGGGTTGGAGGTGAAGTTCAGTGTCCGAACGGTTGCAGCGATGGCACTCTTGGGCTACGACACGGCGCTCCCCGGCAGCTTCACCGACGCCGTCGCCGGCGCCGAGGATATCGCGGCCCTTCGCGCCCGCATCAGCGTCGAAGGGCGACCCGATCTCGACGTCGCCGAATCGCGAGCCACGATCGAACTGCGCGACGGGCGGGTGCTCGAGCGCACGTTCGACGAACGCCGCGTGGACCGCGATCCCGCGGTGCGGCGCGCGCGCACGCGCACGAAGTTCGCGGCCTTGACGGCACCGTATCTCAGCCCCGGCGCGGCGGCCGCGCTCGAAACCCGGATCTTCGCGTTGGAGGAGGCGGCGACGGTCGATGTACGACCCTAAGACGGCGCGCTTTCTCTCGTTTGCCGCGGCCCGCGCGCGCTTCGCCGGCGGAGACGACTCCCCGCGGGCGTTTCTCGAGCGCTGTCTCGAAACGATCGAACGATTGGAGCCGGCGGTGCGCGCCTTCGTTCTCCTCGACGTCGAGAGCGCGCGGCGCGATGCCGACGCCGCCGGCGCGCGCTGGCGTGCCGGTGCGCCCCGCTCGCTCGTCGACGGACTGCCGGTCGGCGTCAAGGACTGCTTCGACGTGCGCGGATTTCCGACGCGCGTGAACTGCGCGTACTTCGACGCCGCACCCGACGCCGCGGACGATGCCGCGCACGTCGATGCGTTGCGCCGCGGCGGCGCGGTGATTCTGGGCAAGACCGTGACCACCGAATTGACGATGGCCGCGCCGGGACCGACCTGGAACCCCTGGGACCTCACGCGCACGCCCGGCGGCTCGTCATCCGGATCGGCGGCGGCGGTCGCGGCCGGGATGCTGCCGGTCGCGACGGGCAGTCAAGTGCGCGGCTCGGTGATCCGGCCCGCCTCGATCTGCGGCGTGATCGGGATGAAGCCGACGTTCGGCGCGCTCAACCACTTCGGCGGCGTCGATCCGCAGCCGAGCATCAACCACTTGGGCCTGCTGGGCGGAACGCTCGCAGACGTGTGGACGGTCGCGTGCCACATCGCGACGGTCGCCGGCGGCGATCCCGGTTACGTGCCGCATTTCCGCGAAGCCACGTTACCGAAAGCGCAGCGGCCGCAGCGGCTCGTGCGCCAGTACACGGCCGGCTGGCAACACACCGACGATGCTTCGCGCGCGGCGTTCGCGGCGTATCTGCGCGCGCTCGAACGGTCGGGCATCGAGATTCTCGAACCGTCGGCCTCACCCGAGCTTACCGGCTACGAGGCGGCCACGGCGAGCGTGCCCGAGTGGTTCTTCGATCTGATGCTGTGGGAGACTCGCTGGCCGATGCTGGCCTGGCTCGAAGCACGTCCGGATGCCTTCAGCGCACCGATGCGCGGCTACATCGAACGCGCCGGGCAACTAACGGTCGCCGATTACGCGCGGGCCTGCGGCGCGCGCGAACGGTTGCGCGCGCAGCACCGCGCGCTGGCCGGAGCGGTCGACGGGTTCATTTCGCTCGCGCACATCGGTCCCGGACAAGTCGGCCAACCGCTCGGGGGCACGCCGTGGTACAACGACGCCTCATCGGCGATCGGGGCGCCGTCGTTCAACCTCCCGCTGTTGGCCGTCGACGGTCTGCCGCTGGGCGTGCAACTGATGGGCTTCGAGCATGACGACGCCGGCACGCTCGCCCTCGCGCGCTGGCTTCTGGAAGCGCCTTAGGGGCGCTTGCCCGACGATTTGTACCAGTCGAGGATGGCCCCGCCGGTGGTGATCCACACGTCGGAGCGTTTGCGGATATGGGCCAGCGCGCGTTCGAGGTGGCGAGCGCGGAAGGGGTGGCCGACCAGGAACGGGTGCAACGCGATCGAGAGAAACCGCGGTATGGTCGCCCCCTCTTCGTACATCTGGTCGAACTGGTCGACGATCATGCGCTCGAAATCGTCGCCGCTGCCGCCGTTGAACAAGAAGACCGGGATGTCGCCGACTTCGAGCGTGTAGGGCATCGCGACGATCGATCCGTTGCGCGTTTTCATCGTGTAGGGGTGCTCGTCGTTGCACCAGTCGGCAACGTACTCGATCCCCGCTTCCGCCAACAGGTCGAGCGTGACGTCGGTCTCGGTCAGCGCCGGGCTGAGCCAGCCGCGCGCGCGTTTGCCCGTGCAGGCAGCGATGCCATCGAGCGTCGCCGTGATGATCGGACGCTCGACGTCTTCGGGCATACCGGTGAAGAGCATCGAGTTGTTGGGGCCGTGCGCCATCCACTCCCAGCCCAACTTGTTGCCTTCTTCGACGATCTGCGGATAATGCTCGCAGACCTCCGAATTCAGTGCCGCGGTCGCTATGAAGCCTTGCCGCGTGAGGATATCCATCACGCGCCAGATGCCGACGCGCACGCCGTAGTCACGCCAGGCGTAGTTCAGCACGTCGGGCTTGAGCGACGCGGTCATTTGGGTGAGCGACATCGCCGGTTTGTCGTAGTGGTAGTGCTCGACGTTCGGCGTGACCCACACGGCGACGCGCGCACCATTCGGCAGCTCGACCTTCGGGCGGCGGCTGATCGGGGAATAGCTGAACCGGTTGTGCTCCATGACGCTCCTTACGGGACCCGCGGCCAGAGTTGTTCGGAGGTGGTTTCATCGCGCACGATGATGGCGCGATAGGGACACGACTTGGCGGCCTTGAGCACGACGGCATCGTCGGCGCCGTGCGGATCGAGCAGCTCGGCCTTGCCGTCGCCGCCGAGGCCGAACACGGCCGGCGCGACCGCCATGCAGCGCTTGTGGGATTGGCACTTGGCCGAATCGATCTCGATCTGCATCAGATCAGGAACTGCAGCAGCGGAATCTCCTGATCGTTGTCGATCAGGAGTACTTTCTTGCGCGCGATCTTGAGCGTGCCGCCGTCTTCGCGCAGTTGGTGGATCGAGCGGCCGATCCAGACGTGTTTGGTGCCGTTGCGCGCCACGCCGAGAACGAAGTTGGACTCGACCGTCACTTCGGCGCCCGAGGCCGGTCCGATCTCGATGTTCGAGACGACCCGCCGCATCCGCGGGCGCGGCTGCTGCGAGAGCACCGAGCCGCTGAGCAGCCGCTCGACGCGCTGCGTGAGCCGGTCGCGATCGTCGTAGATGATCGACACTTGCTTGGCCGGATCGATATCGTCGTCGTTACACGGCACCCAGTACTGCGCGTCATCGGTCCACAGGTCGAGCCACTCGCGGTAGCGTCCCTCGTCCATCAGCCGCGCCTCGCGCGTGAGAAACGCTTCGATCTGCGCGTCACGCACCTGCGTTCATCACGCCCGAATAGTGCTGCCAGAAGCCGCGGATGTGGTTCTCGTCCATCGTGTAGCCGGTGGAACCGCCGTCGGGCAGCACGGTGTCGCGGTGCGCGCCGCGGCCGATGAAGAGCCATTCGTTGCCGCCGGCGTTGACCGCGGTCTGGATGCGTTCCATGATCTCGATGTCGTCGGGCGAGATGAAGCCGGCCGCACCGAACATGAACTCATGCATGCGCAACCGTTCCTCGTTGATCTCGTCCGGAACGCCGTCGAGCAGCATCGGCTGGTAGTAGACGAACGTCTCGTTCACGCTCACCGGAGCGATGACGCGGATGTGCGTCATCAGGTACATCAGGTTCGGGAAGATGTAGATCAACGGGGCCATCGTGCCGAGCAGCTTGCCGGCCTTCTCCTCGCCGTAGGCACGCTTCATCGCATCCGCATACGCGATGCGCGCGGCGCTGGGCGGCCGTTTGGGCGGCGCGATCGTCGCCCCGCGATAGTCTTCGACCATGTGGCCGCCGGGCAGCGAACGGATCACGTCGGGAATCTCGTTCTCGTAAAGCGAGCTGACGTCGAAGCCCGTCTTCTTGCTGTGCAGCTCGAAGGCGACCTTATGGATGAACGGCCCGTGATAGTCGCCTTCCATCGAGTTCTCCGGCATGAACTTCCAGTTGCCGGCGTAGCGCACTTTCTGGTTGCCGGCGGTCAAGCTCACGCGACCGGCCGGCGAGAGGTCCATGAACAGGTCGATGAATTCTTTGGCTCCGCCGAGGTGTTCGTCGAGCGTGATGCCCTCGGGGCTCACGCTGGCGAAGATCAAGCCGCGATAGGCGTCGAGCCGCGGCAGCGGGACCAGGCCGAAGTCTTCGCGCCGGAGCTTCGAATCGTAGCCGTCCTCGAACGTCGGTTGCTGCAGCGCGCCGGCGGTGGAGTACGTCCAGCCGTGATACGGACAGGTGAACGCTGCCGTATTGCCGCGGTCGGCGTGGCAGACCATGTTGCCGCGGTGGCGGCAACGGTTGAAGAACGCCCGGACGGTTCCGTCCGCGCCGCGCACGACGATCACCGGCTGCCGGCCGATCATGCGTCGCACGAAGTCGCCGCGGTTCGGGATCTCGCTCTCGTGCCCGACGTAGACCCAGACCTTGTACCAGATCTCGTTCAGCTCGCGCTCGAACACCTCCGGGTCGCGGTACAAGCTCCCGTGGATGCGGGTTCCCTGGATGAGGTTCCCGACGTCGATCACGTATTTGCGATGATGTCGGAGACCGGGAACGGCTTCGCGATGTAGCCGTACTTGAACGCAGCGTCGATCAGCGGCTGCATCGTCGACTTGGTGAACACCGCTTGGTACTGGCCGCGCATCTTCATCGCCGTGAGGACGTTGACCGGGACCTTGCTGTACTTCGAAATGATCGCGGCGGCCGCATCCGGATTTTGGTTCGCCCAGTCGTTGGCTTCGCGAATCGCAAGGCTGAACGCATTGACGACGGAGGGGTGCGTTTTGATCCAGTCGCGGCCGGCGAACCAGCCGCCCTGGATGATCTCCGGCGCGACCGGATTCTTCTCCAGCAGCACGAGGTGGCCACCGTCCTTGACGCCGAGGTCGACGAACGGTTCGGGCGCGCAGTAGCCGTCGATGTCGCCGCGCTGCAGCGCCGGGCTCAGCGCCGGGAACGGGAACTCGATCCACTTCACGGTTTTCGAATCGCCGCCGTTGTTGTCGATCCACACGTTCGTCACGAGCGAGCCGAAGCCGCGCGAGACGTTACTCGCCATCGTCTTACCGTTGAAGTCGCGGCCCGACTGTAGCGCCGGATTTTTGACGACGCAAGCGAGGGTCGGATATTTGTTCGAGTGCAGCTCGCCCGGCGCCACGAACTGGAACGGCAGGCCCTTGTCGTGGGCGAGCGCCATCGTGACGACGTCGGCTTCGCCCATGTCGAGGTCACCGCCGATGATCGCGGGGATGATCGCCGCTCCGCCGGCCGCCAGGTTAATTTGTGCCGTCAATCCGTGCTTGGCGAGAAAACCTTGATCCTGAGCGTAAAAGATCGAACCGGTTGCTTCGGATGCGAACGTTCCGACGCGGATCGGGATCAGGTTTTGCGCGGAGACGGGGGAAGCTGCAACGGCCGCGGCGGAGCCGGCGAGCAGTTGTAGAGCGCGTCGGCGTATCACGGTCGTCTCTCCTTACAAGGGCAGGGTTGACCCCGCGCCCAGCTCACGACTATAGTACTGTATACACTTTGTTGCCCGGTGTGCGTTGCCCTGCACCGCGGAGGTCATGTCGACATGAGGTTCGCGCATTTCGCGCATGTGTGGGGCAAGCGGGGCATGACGCCGCACGAACGCTACGAGCAATTGTGGCGCGAGCTCGCCGTCGCCGACGACGTCGGGTTCGACTACGCGTTTTCGGTCGAGCATCATTTCACGCCGCAAGAGAGTTGGATGTCGTCGCCCAACCTGTTCGCGGTCGCCGCCGCGGCGCGCACGAAGCGGCTGCGCGTGGGAGCGATGGGCCACGTCGTAGCGCTGCATCACCCGGTGCGCTTGCTCGAAGAGATCGCGCTGACCGATCAGCTCACCGGCGGACGCATCGAGGTCGGCTTGGTGCCGGGCATTCTGCCCGCCTACTTCGAGCCGTTCAAGGTCGAGTTCGCCGACCGCCGCGAGGTGACGCTCGAGTTCGCGCGCTTCATGAAAGCCGCATACGCGGGCAACGGTCACGTGACGTGGGACGGCGAGCGCATCCCCTACGGCGATTTCGACTTGAGCGTGATGCCCGTGCAGCGCCCGCATCCGCCGATGTGGATGGAAACGCGCGACGTGCCGACGTTGGAGTTCTGCGCGCGCGAGGGACTGCATACCGGCTACTTCCTGATGTTTCCGCGCGCGAAAGCGAAGCTGCGCTACGCGCCGTATCTCGACGGCTGGAAGGCCGCCGGCTGGCCCGGGGTGCCGAACATCGCTTTCAGCACGGTCGTCTACGTCGACGAAACGTATCAGCGTGCGCTCGACGTCGCGCTGGCCGACGCGGCCAACGCGTACAAGGGCTTCTTCTCCTATTCCGACGACAAGGAGGAGATCCGGCGCAAACAGCTCGAGACCGCGGCGTATTTCGAAGCCCGCGGCGAACCCGATTCGGCCGAGATCACCATGAACATCCTCGACCCGGAGTATCTGTTGAAGCACGAACTGATCTTGCTCGGCACCCCCGACACCGTCGCCCGGCAACTGCGCGCTTGGGCCGCCGAAGGCTCGTTCAACACGTTCTTCGGCGAGTTCAACTTCGGCGACATGGCGGAGGCCGATCTGCTGCGTTCGATCCGGCTCTTCGGCACCGAAGTGATCCCGCAGCTGCGCGACTACGAGCCGTTCTGAGATGCCCGACACGACGCTGGCCGCGCTGCTGGTCGCACCGCGGCAAATCGAACTGCGCGACTTCCCGCTGCCGCCCATCGACGAAGACTCGGGGTTGGCACGCATCGAGATCACCGGCGTGTGCGGCGCCGACTGGCCGATCTACACCGGCGACTTGGCCAAATTTGCGCCGCCGCCGCTGATTCCGGGCCACGAGATCGTCGCGCGGGTCGAGCGCATCGGCAAACGCGCCGCGGCGCGCTGGGGCGTGCACGAAGGCGACCGCATCGTGATGGAAGAGTACGCGCCGTGCGGGCACTGCGAGTACTGCCTCTCGGGGCGTTACTACATCTGCAGCGGGATGAAGATGGAAAAGATGTACGGCTTCACCGGCCTCGACGTCGCGCCGGGACTGTGGGGCGGGTACAGCGAGTTCGTCTATCTCGACCCGCAAGCGATCGTGCATAAACTGGCGGACTCGGTACCGACCGAGATCGCGCCGTTCTTCGTGCCGCTGGCCAACGGCATTCGCTGGACGCATCTCGAGGGCGGCGTCGGCATCGGCAGCACGGTCGTCATCCAAGGCCCGGGCGGACAGGGCTTGGCCTGCACCATCGCGGCCAAAGAAGCCGGCGCGGCCCAGATCATCGTGACCGGCCGCGCGCGCGACGCCGCGCGCTTGGCGCTGGCGCGCGAATTCGGCGCCCACCACACCGTCGACGTCGACGAGGTCGGCGACGTGGTCGCGCACGTGCGCGAGCTGACCGGCGGGCGCATGGCCGACACCGTG
>JBEKXE010000066.1:0-23573 GCA_049512335.1 Candidatus Lustribacter sp. | reverse complement strand
TACTGTTGTACTGTTGTATTAGTATAATAGAACTCGAGAGCCACCGTGTCAAGCACATTTTTCGAATTTTGCGCTGAGGGCGCTTCAATGAAGCGCTCGCTATGGGTATGATAGGAGCATGGCTGGTATCGCGCCGCTGAACGGCTCGCCGACGACCACCACGCCTCTTGGCGCCGCCGCGACGGTACCGGGCTCGATCACGCCTGCCTACGCCCAGCCGCCGGCCACGACGCCGGCCGCGGCCAATCCGAACTTCACCGCCTTCCCCTCGTCGTACGCCGGGTTCGGCGCGAACGGCGGCGGGTTCGGCACGCTCAGCGTCGTGAACGGCGCGCTCAAGGTGGTCGACACGCCGGCGGGCGGCCTGCCGCCGGCCAACGGACTCGCCGCGCCGCCCCCCGGCGCGCCCGCCGGAGCCGCGATCACCCCCGCGCCGACGACCCTGGCCGGCTCGACGGACACCGGCGCCCAAGGGCTCGGGCCGTCGGATGCGGCGCCGCCTCCGCCGCCCCCACCGCCTCTGCCCAACCAGGCACCGGCGGACACGACGACCGGCCAGAAGGGCGGCGTGCCCGGCACGACCACCGTTTCGAACGTGCCCGGCACGGTCGACGACGGCACGCTCGCGGCCGCCACGCCCGGTACCAACGGTGCAACCGGCACGACCGGTACCACGGGCACGGCCGGCGCGCCGGCCGCGAACGGCGATCCGGCAAAAACGGACGGCGCCACAGGCAACACCACCGGCAGCAACACCGATCCGACCGCCGGTCTGATCGGCGCCCAACCGGCGAACGCGATCCCGGGGAGCGATCCGCCGCCGGTCAATCTCGCGCAAGGGCTGCTCGGCTCACCGCCGACCAACCCGATCGTCATTCAAGCCGATGCGCAAGAAGCCGCAGCCGCCGCGGCCGCGCAGCAAGCCGCCAACGCGGCCGCCGAACAAAAGGCTGCCGAACAAGAGGAAGTGCAGCAGCTCGACGCCCGGATCGCCGCCGCCTACGCGACCAACAATTCCGCGGCGGCCGCGCAACTCCAACCCGCCGTCACGAAGCTCGAGGGTGAGATCCAGGGCCAAGTCTGGGCCGGCCTCGGCAGCACGCCGCCGCAACCGTTCAAGCTGCCCGAAGTCCCGACCGTTTTCATCAACGTCCCGACCTAGGGACTCGCTTCAGCCCGCGTAGGGTTCGCCCAGCGCGACGTGGATGTTGCGCTGCGCCCCGCGTTCGACGTCGAACGTGTGCGGCCGGCCGTCGTACGCACGCAGCTGCGATTGGTAGGTGCCGTACTCCCACCAGAACTTGCCGTCGATCCGGTCGACGACGTCGCCGCTGCGCAAGCCGGCGATCCACGCCGGGCCGCCGGTGCGCACGAGCGCGTGCATGATGCCGTCGTTGGTCTTGTAGAGCGTGAAGAAATACGTCGGTTGCGGATCGGCGGGATCGAATGCGATGCCGCGCGACAGCACGTTCATCGCCAAGCTCGAGTGCTCGTGCATCCAGACGCGCACGCGGTCGAGATCGCCGAGCGCTTCGACGCGCGGGTCGCTGCCCTGCCCATGCCACTGCGCGACGCTCCAGCCGGCGCAGTCGAAGAGCTCCAAACCGACGTCGGTAACGGCGGCCACCGGCGCTACCGTCAACTTCATGATGCTCGCGTAGCGAGCGGTCGCGCACGGGCGCTGCGTATCGACGGCCGGCTCGCGCAGCGCGCGCAATGGTTTCCAGCCGCGCTCGATCTCGGCGGCGACTTGGTACGCCGCGGATTCCGCTGCGGGCGATGCGGCGACGACCGCGACCACGCCGTCGCTCGACTCCGGCGTACCGATCGGCAAGCCCGCGGCGGCGGCTGCGGCGGCGGCGAACGGCGCGACCCCCAGCAACGCGCGGCCGAACAGCACGACGCACACGACGGCCAGCGTCGCAACGCCGACCTGATACGGCAGCACCAGGCGCGTGATGCGCTCGACCGCGACCCCGGTGAAGTTCGCCACCCAAACGTTCTGGGTGTTGGTCGGGTCGCAGACGTTTTGGACTTGCACGACCGCCATCACCGCGGCCACCAGCGCGACCGGCGGCAGAACGTGCAGCGCGGCCAGCACGGTGTACACGCCGATCCCCACGCCGAAGGGGTTGAGCGGACCGCGATAGAGCGCGAGCGGGCTCAAGAGCCCGAACGCGATCACGTACGCGAGCGGGCTGCGCGGCGCGAGCACGGCGATGACCGGCGTGACCGCGGCTTGCACGGCCGGCGTTTTCACCGCCACCAGCAGCATGCCGATGCCCATCATGAGGATCACCGCCGGCGCGACGTCCTCGACGCCGCGGATCCAGGCCGCACTCAGCGTCGCCGCGATCTCGCGCGGCCGCGTGACCAGCACGCCGTACAGCGCCGCGATCAGAAACGCCACCAGCGCGTCGATGTGGAACCCCGCGTAGAGCACCAGCGGCAGCACCGGCGTCAGCAGCGCCCACGGTGCGGCCCGTTTGCGCGGCGGCGGGCCCGCGATCGCGAACGTCGCGTAATCGCGCGTCGTGCGCCCGCGCACGACGGCGAACAGGACCAGCACCAGCGCGTCGATCGCGAACAGCGCGAAGATGTAGGTCTGCAGCTGCGCTTGATCGACGCCGAACGTCTCGCGGTAGAACGTCCATTGCGCGATGTTGAGGATGTAGCCCAGGCCGAACGCGAGCAGGAACAGCGTCGCCGCCGTGACGCGCGGCACGCCGACCGTCATCATCACCGGCAGCACGATCGTGCCGATCATGATGATCGCGCCGAGGCCCGTCACCGAGGTGAACAGCAGCGCGACCGCAGCGCACAGGATCAGCGCCAGCACCAGCGGCCGGTCGCCGCCGAATTCGGCCGCGTAGGTGACGATCGTCTCGGCGATCCCGGTCGCCAGCACCACGCGGCTGAGCAATGCGCCGAAAACCACGGTCGCGTAGACGGGCGCGAGCTGCACCGCGCCGCGCACGATCACGTCGGCGACCGCGGCCGGCGCGTTGCCGGCCAGCGCCGCCATCGCGATGGCCATCAGCGGCACCGCCAGCAATGCCGGCAGCAGCCGCGCGACCATCAGGCCGGCCAGCAGCAAGAAGACGACGACGATCGCGATGCCGCTCACCGCGTCGCTCCGAGCGCGTCGTCGAACGAGGGCAGGGTGCCGGCGCGCAAATAGTCCTCGCGCGCGGCCGCGTACAGGGCGTCGGCTTGCGCCGTCGCGCGTTCGGCCGCCGCCTGGTAGCGCACCATCACGCGCGCGAGACCGGCCGGCCGGCTCTCGACCTTCCAGGCGGCCGCGTAGAGCGGCGCGAGCGCGGTCATCTCGTCGCGCAGCTCCCAGCACAAGTACTTCGCGACGTTGAGGCTGCGGTAGACGATGCCGTCTTCGTGCGTCGCGGCATGCGTGCGCGCGTCGTCGTAGTAGTCGCGCGCTTCTTTGCCGATCTGGTAACGCCGCGCGAGAAAATCGTAACGCAGGGCCGCGAGCTGTATGACGGCGGCTGCGTGCGCGTTGAGCCGCGGGTGCGCGGCGGCCAGCCGCTTCAGGATGCGTTCGGCGCGCAACCGGATGCCGCGCAGGTCGAGGGTTTGCATGCGCGCCTGGATGCGCGGATCGAACGGGTCGGCCCAGAACAGGTAGTCGGGCGGATCGTCTTCGGGTTTCATCCGCAACGCGTCGCGCATCGCCGCCAGATCGTCGAGGTCGGCGGCGAAGCTCGCCGCGTCCGCGCCGAAGAACAGCTGCGCGAACGTGCGGTGCCAGGTCGCGCGATCGACCGGCACCCTTTGCCACGCCGTAGCGGCGGCGAATGCGAGCGCCGGCCACGTCGCTTCGTAGAGCGTCTCGCCGTCGTCGTGCCAGACCGTTTCGAACATGCCGAGCACGCGCGGGCTATGGGCCGCCTTGGCATCGGCGAGAAATCGCGCTTCGTTCGCGTACGCCGTGTCGAGGTCGGCGTAGAGCTCGTTCCAGTTGTTCGCTCCGGGTGAGACCAGTTGATCGAAGCCGGCCCGGTCGACGGTCGCAATGTATTTCGCGAACGACGGTTCGGCACCGTAGTGGAAGGTCGCGATCACGGTGCGCTTCGAGATCAGGCCCAGGATCGACGGATCGCTCTGGATCGCGTCGTCCCAGACGATCGGCCGCGCGCCCCGCGCACCGGCGATCGCGCCGACGCGGTTCACGTGCGTGGCAAACACCTGGGCGGTGCGCGGCGTGCGCCCGCGGCCCAGATCGAGCGGCTCGTCCGAGTTGACGTTGAAGAACGGCGTCGCGCCGGCCGCGGCCACCTCCGCGCGCAACAACGGCTCGAGGTAGGCGTACGTGCCGGGATCGGACTCGGCCAGCAGATATCCATGCGGCAGTTCGGACAGCGGCGCGAGCGTCTCCCACTTCAAGGCTTCGTGCATGTGCGCGAAGGTCTGCTGGCTCGGAATCAGGGCGACGTGGAACATCCGCGCGTACGCCGCCAGTTCGTGCAGCTCGGCGGCGGTGAGCTGCTCCGGAAACGCCACGTACGGATGAGCCGGATCCGCGAACACCGCTTCCATGTACGGCGAGTAGCCGTTGATCTTGAGCGCGGCCAGCGTCCGAATGCGCGTCTTGAAATAAGCCATCGTCGGGAACGGCCCGCGCGAGATGTCGTCGGAGACGATGCGCCAGCGCAAGGCCGGGCGATCGTCGATCGCGGTGCACGCGATACGCCAGCCGCTCGTGCCGCGTTCGGGCAGTTGCGCCAGCGTCGCCAGCGCGTCGAAGGCGGCTTCGCCGTCGCCCGCGGCGATCCGGATGCCCGTGCGGGCGACGGTCAGGCGGTACGCGCGCGGTGCGACCGCGCGGTCGAGGGCGACGTCGACGTCGGCTGCGCCGCCACGCGCAACGAGCACCGGCGGTGGCAAACCGAGCGCCGTCCAGCGCTCGCGCACGAGCGTGAAGCCGCCCGCATCGACGTCGCGCGCGAAACGCAGCGGCCGGCGGAGATCGGGGCCGCTGCCGCACGGACCCGCGGCCACGTGCAACGGGCGCGGCACCAACGCCGGCTCGGCACCGGCCACGCGCGCTGCGATCAGGAAGAACGCCAGCGCCAGCGCGGTGCGCAGCATCAGAGGGCGCTGGCGAGAAACTGGTGCACGAAAGCGATCGACATGCTGCCTTCGCCGACGCCGGCGGCGACGCGCTTGACGGAACGCGAACGCACGTCACCGCAGGCGAAGATCCCGGGCACGCTCGTCTCGAGCAGAAACGGGTCGCGCCCGGCGGTCCAGCGGCCGGCCCGGACGACGTCGTCGCCGGTCAGCACGAAGCCGCGCTCGTCGCGCGCGATCGCCTCGGGCAGCCAGTCCGTTTCGGCGTCCGCGCCGATGAAGACGTACAACGCCGCGGCCTCGTGCGTTTCGGTCGAGCCGCTGCCGGCGTCGTGAATCTCGACCGACTCCACGTGATCGTCGCCATGCACCGCAACGACCTCCGAGAGCAAGCGCACCTGCACGTTGTGTTTGCTGCGCAGCTCCTCGACGAGGTAGTACGACATGCTCTTCTCGAGCGCCGCTCCGCGGCAGACGAGCGTGACCGTGCGCGCATAACTCGAGAAGTACATCGCCGCTTGCCCGGCCGAGTTTCCGGCGCCGATCAAGAACACGTCGAGTCCTTGCAGCGAGCTCGCCTCGCTGCGCGCCGCACCGTAGTAGATTCCGCGGCCGGTCAGCGCGTCGATCCCGTCGGCGTTCAAGCGCCGCCACGAAACGCCGGTCGCGAGGATGATCGCACGCGCGCACACGACCTCGCCGCCGTCGAGCTCGAGCTCGCGCGTTTCGGGATCGAGGCACACGACCGAGCGCGTCACCAAGATCTCCGCGCCGAAACGCTTCGCCTGTTGCAGTGCGCGCCCGGCCAGCTCGTCGCCCGAAACGCCGGTCGGGAAGCCGAGATAGTTTTCGATGCGCGACGAGGTGCCGGCTTGGCCGCCCGGCGCTTCGCGCTCGATCATCAGCGTCTTGAGCCCCTCGGAGGCGCCGTACACCGCGGCCGCGAGGCCCGCCGGTCCGCCGCCGATGATCACCACGTCGAACTCGGCCTGCGAGGGCACCACGCTCAACTCCAGCCGCCGTGCGAGCTCGCGCAGATCCGGCTTGATGAGCACGCTGCCGCCGTGGACGGAGACGGCCGGAAAACGGCCGCGAATATGCGCGAACCCGGGGACGCGCGCAGCCGCGTCGGGGTCGTCCGGCATCACCCATTCGTACGACACGCGATTGCGGTCGAGGAACGTGCGAATCGTCCGGCATTCGACGTCCCAGCGGTCGCCGACCACGGTTGCTTGCGGCGCCGGTTCCGCAGCGGCGAGCTCCTGCAAGCCCTCGACGCGCTCGCGCGCCATCCCGCTGACGTGCGCGAAAAACTCCGGCGCCGTGGCCGCAACCGCGTGGAATTCGCGCGGCTCGACGCGCATGATGCGAGCGTTTCCGGCGGCCCGTAGCGCGGCCGGAAAGGGCATGCCGAAGATCAGCGGCACTTCGCCGAACAGGTCACCCGGCACGCGCCGCCCGACGACTTGCTCGACGCCATCGACCTCTTTGGTCGCCTCGGCCTCGCCTTCGAGCACGACGAACAGGCAGCGCCCGTCGCCTTCGTGCACGGCGTACTGCCCGTTCTCGAGGCGCAGGTCCGCGGCGTGGCGCGCGAGGCGCTCGAGCTCTTCCTCGGAGACGGACGCGAACGCGGGGACCGCCCGGATCTCGGCGGGAGTGATCATCGGGATGCATGTACGCGGCCGGCCGGCGCGAAACCGCTCGGCCATGCACCTGACCGGTCTCGATATCTTCGTGATCGCCGCGTTCTTCGCTATCAACCTCGGGATCGGCGTGTACTTTGCCGGCCGCACGAAAGACGTCGGCGAATACTTCATCTCGGGCGGCAAAGCGCCGTGGTGGTTGACCGGAACGTCGATGGTCGCGACGACCTTCGCGGTCGACACGCCCCTCGCGGTCACCGGCTTCGTCGCCGCCAACGGGATCGCGGGCAATTGGCTGTGGTGGAACATGGCGGCCAGCGGCCTGTTGACCGTGTTCTTCTTCGCCGCGCTGTGGCGCCGGTCGGGCGTGCTCACCGACGTCGCGTTCATCGAGCTGCGCTACGGCGGCAAGCCCGCCACCTGGCTGCGCGGGGTGCGCGCCGTCTACCAGGGCGTGCTGGTCAACACGATCATCATGGGCTGGGTCAACCTGGCGATGGTCAAGGTGCTCTCGCTGACGCTGCACGTGCCCACGCTGCCGGCGCTCTACATCTGCCTGGTGCTGACCGCCCTGTACGTGACGATCGGCGGCCTCTGGTCGGTGCTCGTAACCGACATGCTGCAGTTCATCGTGAAGATGACGATGGCGATCGTGCTCGCGGTCGCCGCCGTCGTCGCGGTGGGTGGCATCGTCGCGCTCAAGTCCAAGCTGACCGTGCTCGACGCGGCGCACCACGCGTCGGGCGGCGGTTCGCTGCTGTCGTTCTTCCCGACCGGCGATGCGAGCTGGATGCCGCTGACCACGTTTCTGGTCTTCGTCGGCGTCGCGTGGTGGGCGTCGTCGTATCCCGGCGCCGAGCCCGGCGGCGGCAGCTACATCGCGCAGCGCATCTTCGCGTCCAAGGACGAGAAGAACGCGGTCATGGCGACGCTCTTCTTCAACGTCGCGCACTACGCGCTGCGGCCGTGGCCGTGGATCGTGGTCGCGCTCTGCGCGCTGGTGCTCTACCCGCACGGCGTCGTCGGCCAAGACGGCAAGGTCGACCCCGAGCTGGGCTACGTGCAAACGCTGGTCGACTACCTGCCGCCGTCGCTGCGCGGGCTGATGCTGGCCGGGTTCGCCGCCGCGTACATGTCGACGATCGGAACGCAGCTCAACCTCGGCGCGTCGTACCTCACCAACGACCTCTACCGGCGCTTCATCCGCCCGAACGCGAGCGAACACCATTACGTGGCCACCTCGCGCGTGATGACCGGCGTGTGCCTCGTGCTGGCGGCGGCGATCACGCCGCTGATGCATTCCGTCGGCGACGCCTGGAAGTACATGCTGACGATGACCGCCGGCGTGGGTCTGGTGATGATCCTGCGCTGGTACTGGTGGCGGATCAACGCTTGGAGCGAGATCTCGGCGCTGGCGATCTCGGCCGTGGCCGGCAGCGCGCTCTACTCGTTCAATGCGATTTCCGGAGACGATCCCAACGCGACGGCGAAGCGGCTGCTCATCACGGTCGCGATCACCACCGCCGGCTGGATCGCCGTCACATTTGCGACCCAGCCTGAAACCGAGGCGACCTTGCTCCGTTTTTTCGAGCGCGTGCGGCCCGACGATTTCGGCTGGAAGCGTATTGCCCGTATCGCTACGCCCGCGCCGCCCGGCGAATCGCTCGGGCTGGCGCTCGTCGATTGGCTGGCCGGCCTCGGCCTCGTGTTCGGCACGCTCTTCGCGATCGGCGACTTCGTACTCGCCGAGCCGCTGCCGGGAACGGGCTTCGCCATCCTCGCACTGCTCTGCGGCGCCATGATCGCGCGCAGTCTCAACCCGCCCGCCGTTCGCACGGCCGCCGCCGGCGCGCTCGCGTTGACGCTCGCGATCTTGCCCCTCACCGCACGCAGCGACGACGACAAGGTTCTCACCAACGTGAAAGGCGCGGTTTCATACGAACGCGACGGAACGCCGCATTCACTGGTGCCGAAAGTCAAGCAGCTGCTCGCCGATAACGACACCGCGGTAACGCAAAGCGAATCGCTCGCACAAGTGACGCTGCCCGATTCCTCGCTCGTCACGCTCGGCGCGCTGACGCGCGTGCAGCTGGCGTTCTTCAACCAGACCGACATCGCCAACGCGAAGTTCATCGTCTATCAAGGTAAGACGCGGTTCCAGGTCCAGCACCCGCAGGGCGGCCAGGCGAACTATACGTTCGTCACGCCGACGACGCAGATCGCCGTGCGCGGAACCGAAGGCGACATCGAGGTCGACCAAAACAACCTCACCCTCAACGTCTACAATTCGAGCCAGCCGGACGGCGTGCTGGTGACCTACACGGCGGGCAACCTCGCGGGCACGACGGTCAAGGTGCTGCCCGGCACGTCGCTGGTCGCGAATCTGGTCAACGGCATCATCCAGTCGCAGGTCAACAAGCTGACGCAGGCCGCGATGGATGAGTTCGCCGAGCTGGGCGTTCCGACCAGCGTGACCCAAGCGCAAAACACCGTGATCAACAAGGTGCGCAGCGCGGTCCGCCTACCGTTCTAGACGTGCCTCGATCTCGGCCGACCGCTCGTCGAAGGCCCGGCTGAGCTCCCCGAGCGCGACCGCCAGGCCGTCCGGCCCGGCCGTCTCGACGCGATCGGCGGCCTCCACGACCTTGCGATCGCAGGCCTCGACCAGCTCGGCGAGGTCCGGCTCGCCGAAACGATTGTCTTGGATCGCCCGGATCACGTGCTGGTCGCCGAATTCGCAGCGCAGCAGCAGCGCGTCGAGGTCGTCGCGCGGCGTGCCGGGCGGGAGCCGCTCGCCGAGCCGGGCGAGCGTTTCCCCGACCCACGCGCGCACCTGTTGATCGCTGAGAAACCGGGCGTCCGGGTCGGCATGACCGGCGTAGCCGGGTACCAGCTCCTTGCGGCGTGTCAAATCCTCGTTCATCGCGCCGGGTTTACGGGGGAAAGGTCGAAGGGGGTATGAATGGCGGTCGCCTTGGTGAGCGTGGCGCTCCTTGCCGCGCTGGTGGGATGCGTAGTCCTCGTGCGCCGCTGGCGCACCGAGCAGGCTGAAGTTCGGCGCGTCCGCTCGACCTTCTCCCGATACGTCCCGCCGGCCATCGTCGAGGAGCTCCTCAGCCGGAAGGATGCGCGCATCTTCACCGGCCGCGACATGCACGCCACGATCCTGGTGTGCCGCATCTGGAACTTTTCGCACTTCATGGAGGGCCTCACTGCCGAGCAGACGCTGCGCTATCTGAACGAGTTCTATGCCATGGCCGGCTCGTCGATCGAACGCCAGCACGGCGTGCTGCACCGGTTCCTCGAAGACGGCGTGGTCGGGGTCTTCGGCATCCCGCTCGAAGATCACCATCAGGAAGACCACGCGCTGCGCGCCGCGATCAACATTGTGCGCCTGGTCAACGTGATGCAGCAGAAATGGACGCAGCAGGGGCGCCGTCCGCTGCGCGTCGGGGTCGGCGTCAACTCGGGCAGCGTGATCGCCGGCGACGCGGGCTTCGGCAACCGCCGCGAGTACTCGGTCGTCGGACCCGCGGTCACGCTCGCGCACCGCTTGCAGGCCGCGACCTTCGACCTCAACGCCTACATCGTCGCGGCGCGCGAGACCGTCGAGCCGGTCGAGGACCTCTACAACCTCGTGCCGATCACCGGCATTCCGCTCAACGGCGTGCGCGCGCTGATGGACGCCTCGATCGTGCGCGGGCGCAAACGCAACGACGCGCTGATCTTGCCGAAGGCCGAGGCCTTCGCGAACACCGTCATCGACGAGACCGCCGTCGACGAATTCCTCGAGCCGCAAGAAGTCGTGCCGTTCGAAGAACACGAGAAGATGGCCGCGACGCCGCCGCCCGCGGCCGTTGCGCCGCCCCCGCCGCCCCCGCCGCCTCCGCTTGAAACGCCGCCGCTCAAGACGCGCCGCCGGCCGCGCCCGGCCGACGACATGGCCTCCTTCGGCTTCGATCTTCCGGAGCTGCGGATGCCGGTTGCGTTCGGCGGCGACGAAGGGCCGATCATGCCCGATCCGCCGCCGCCGCACGCGACCTACGAAGACGACGACGGGCCGCCGTTACGGCTCTGAAAACCCAGCCGGGCCAACACCGGCTCGAGCGCGATCCCTTGCAGTACCAGGGTAAACAGCACCACGCCGAACACCGCGTCGACGATATCGGCGCGACCGGGTAGCGCCGGCGGCAACGCCAGCGCTAGCGCCAGCGGCAGGCCGCCGCGAATCCCGGCGAACACGACGGTCACGCGCCAACTCATCGGCCGAATGATCAGCCCGGCCAGCACGATGCGCGAGAGCACCACGGCAGCGACCGCGACGGCGACCAGCAGCGGATGACTCGCGATGCCGGAGATCTGCAGCACGAGGCCCGTCGCGAGAAACACCATGCTGTTGACGATGAAGGCGATCGTGCTCCAGAACACGTCGACGTCGTCGGCGTTGTCGGTGACGGGGCCGATTTGGGCAAACGCGCGTAGCGCGATGCCGGCCGCGGCCGTCGCAAACACGCCCGACCAATGGAGCGCATCGGCGACCAGATACGCGAGGAACGCCAGCACGACGGTCGCGGTGATCTCGAGCGGGCCCGAGCGCGTACGGCCCATGACGAACGCGACGACGAACGCCGCCGCGACGCCGATCGCGCAGCCGCCGGCGACCGCCAGCACCGCTTGCACGGCTTCGCCCGCCGCCGACGTGCCGGCGCCGCCCGACGCGAACGCGACCGCCAGCGCATAGAGCACGATCGCGACGCCGTCGTTGGCGATCGACTCGCCCTCGACCAACGTCAGCAAGTCGAGCGGCACGTGGAGCCGCCGGAAGATCGCGATCACCGCCACCGGATCGGTCGCCGAGACGATCGCGCCGAGCACGAACGCCGTCGCCAACGGCAACTGGCCCGTCAGCGCGATGCCGAAGCCGATGCTTCCGGCCACGAGGATCACGCCCGGGACCGCCAGCAGCGCGATCCGGACGGCGGTCCGGCGAAGTGCCTCGGGATCAATCGACCACGCCGCTTCGAAGATCAGCGGCGGAAGAAAAATAAACAGCAGCGTGTCGCCGAAATGGAACGGCAGCGCCACCGGATGGATCGACGCCGTGCCGGCCCCGAAGGCCACCAGCGCGACCGCACTCGGCACCCGCAGCCGCTCGGCGGCGAGCGCGACCAGCACCGCGACCCCCAAGAGTCCGACGAGGAGGGCTGTCGTTCCAGCGATGCCGGTCACGCTCCCGGCTTCGGCCGGGAATCCAGCGCCCCCGCTCGCGCGTTGAGATACCGGGGTTCTGAGAATGGGCGCACGAACGGATGTGGAGTGGAAGACGGTGCACGCCTGATGGAGCGAGTGCGCGCACGGGATGTCGACGCATTCGGGCAGCTCTATGACGGGTACCATCGGCTGGTGTTCGGCATCGCCCTGCGCATCGCGGCCGATGCCATGCTGGCGGAAGACGTGACGCAATCGATCTTTCTCACGCTGTGGAGCGCGCCCGGCAGCTTTCGCGAGGGCAACTTCGCGGCGTGGCTCAGCCGCGTCACGCGCAATCGGACCCTCGACGCCCTGCGCAGCCGCGCCACCCGGGCGACCGACGAGATCCCGGTCGACCTGCCGGCCGAGGCGTCGACCGATGCGGCCGTCTTCGCCAACATCGACGCGCAGCGCGTGCGCGGCGCGCTGTCGGTGCTCAACGACGAGCAGCGCACCCCGATCGAGCTGGGATTCTTCGGCGGCATCACGCACGAAGAAATCGCCCGCCGAACCGGCATTCCGCTGGGCACGATCAAGACGCGCATTCGCTCGGGTTTGCGGCGGATGCGTGTAACGCTCACCGAAGCGGTGTCGCGATGAGCGTGGCCGACGATCGCGAAGCGATGCTCGAACTCGTGGCCGCGTACGCGCTGGGCGTGCTGCCGAGCGCCGATCAGGGCATGGTCGCGGCGTTCATCCTGGCCGATCCGCAAGCGCGCCGCGAATACGACGAGCTGCGCTCGACGGCGAACCTGATCGGCCTCTCGGCCGAAGAGCCGGTCGACAGCGCGCGCGCGGCCCGCATGAAGGAACGCCTGATGGCCGCGGTGCGGAGCGACGTCGCGCCGGCCCGCGCGCCGCTCAGCGCCACGCGAACCAGCGCGATGTGGGGCACGACGCTGGCCGCCGCCGCCGCGGTGGTGTTCGCGCTGGTCAGCGTGATCCAGAATTTCGGCCTGCGTTCCGACTTGCACGATGCGCAAACGCGGGTCGCGACGCTGCAGACCCGTCTCGACGCCGACCGGCGCACGGTGGCGCGCGACCGCAGCATGCTGACCGACCTGACCGCCGGCGACGCGAAGCGCTACACGGTAGCCTACGGCACGGTCGTCACGCGTGGCCCGCACCTCTACCTCGCGCTGGCGTCGCTGCCTCCGCTGCCGCGGGGCAAGGTCTATGAGACGTGGACCCTCGCTCGCGGTGCGAAAGCCATGGCCCCGAGCGTCACGTTCGTGCCCAATCAGAGCGGCATCACGCTTGTTCCGCTCCCAGAAGACGCCGCGAATTTGTCCGCCGTGGCGCTGAGCGTCGAACCGGAAGGCGGTAGCCGCCAGCCGACGACGAAACCCGCGTTCGTTCAACCGCTCAGCTAACGCCGCTTCTTCTGCTCGAATCGATCAACCGTCACAATCGACGCGACGCGCTTGCCTACGTGGCAGCGCGTCCGTTTGAGAATGCCTTCCTGCACTGGGTGCTCGACGGCGGCCACGGTCCCTACGCACCCGACGAGCTCGTCCTCGACCGCAAGCGCGACGGTTCGGTGCGCGGCGTCATCTACTACGGCGCGCAGCTGGTCGTCGCGGCCGACGATGCGGCCGCGCTCGACGCGTTCGCGATCGAAACGCGCAAGTATCCCGGGTTGCGCAGTTTCGCCGGGCCCAAGCGTGCTGTCGACGGCATCTGGAACCGCGTCAAGACGTGGTACCGCGCGCCGGTCCTCGTTCGCGAGCGGCAACCGCTCTACGCGATCTGGCCGCAGGGCCTCGGCGAATTCGAGGACGCCGACGTGCGGCTCGCGCGCAGCAACGAGGTGGAATTGGTCGCCGACCATTCGGCCCGCATGATTCTCGGCGAGCTGGGCTACGATCCGCGCGCCCAGCGCTCGACCTTCGTCGCCGGCGTGCGGTACGCGATCGAAGCCGGCTGCTGGTGGGTGTGGATCGTCGACGGAGAATTGCGCTTCCAGTGCAACGTCGGCGTGCGTACGCCGGTGACGACGCAGGTGCAGGGCGTTTGGACTCCGCCCGCGCTGCGCGGGCGCGGCTACGCCACGCGCGCGCTGGCAGCCACGGTGCGCCGGCTACTCGAGACGAGCCCGACCGTGTCGCTGTACGTGAACGATTTCAACACCAACGCGATCGCGCTCTACGACCGGATCGGGTTCACGCGCGTCGGCGAGCTTGCGACGTACCTGTTCCCGTGAGCCGTTGGCTGACGGCCGACGCGGCGCTGATCGCGCTCGCGTTCCTCGTCGCCGGCGTTCCGATCCCGGCCGCCGTGCTCGAGCACGTCTACGCCGATCGCTTCTACGCCGCCCTCAACCTGACGTTGGTCCCGCTCGCGAACCGCGTGCCGTTCGCCGTCGGCGACCTCGAAGCGATCCTCGTCGTCGCGCTCACGATCGGCGGCTGGATCGCGATGCTGCGCCGCGCGCGCGAGCCGCGCCTGCGCGTGGTGCTGCGGCTGGTCGCGCATACACTTGCGCTGGCCGCCGCGATTACGATCGCCTTCAATCTGCTGTGGGGTTGGAATTACCGGCGCGCGCCGGTCGCCACGCGGATCGATTTCGCACCGGCGCGCGTGACGCCGGCGCGCGTGTCGGCGTTCGCCGACCGCATCGGCCGCATCCTGAACGCGGACGTCGGTCCCGCGCACGCGCGGATGCGTACCGAGAGCGCGGCCACGCTGCGTGCCGAGTTGGAGCGCGACTTCTTGCCGGTAATCGCACGTCTGGGCGACGCCTGGACGCCGGCCGTCACGGTCCCGAAGACGACGCTCGCCGACCGCCTCTACGAGATGGCCGGCGTCGGCGGGCAGTACGATCCGTTCGCGTTCGAGACGCTGCTCGACGCGTCGTTCTTCCCGTTCGAGGTGCCGCGCGCGCTCGCGCACGAGTGGACGCACGTGGCGGGGTTCGGTGACGAAGGCGATGCCAATTTCGTCGGCACCGTGACCTGTTTGCGCTCGTCCGATCCGCTCATTCGCTACTCCGCCGCGTACTGGACGTACGGCGAGCTGCCGGAAAGCGACCGCCGGCGCATTCACCTCGCGCCGGCGGTCGTGGCCGACTTCAGAGCCGGCAACGCCCGGTTTCGGCGCTACTACAATCCCGGGTTATTCTCGTTCAGCTGGAACATCTACGACCGCTACCTGCACGCCAACGGCGTCGCGGGCGGCGTCGTGAGCTACAGCAACGATCTGCGGTTGCTCGTCGGAACGCGATTCGACGCGAACGGTTTGCCGCTCACAAGAAGCGGGTCGGCCAGTTGATCGTGCGCCACATGTGGGACGACGGGCTGTCGTCCCAGCCCAGCCCTTCTTCGGGCTGGCGGAAATTGCGCGCGACGATGTCGCGGAACGGATCGAGGCTGACCGACATGTTCGGATCGAACGAGTAGATGTCGTTGACCGTGATCAGCCGCGCGGTCTCATACCACTTGTGGTTGCGGATCTTCGGGTACGCGCGCTGGATGTACGGTTCGGGCGTGTAGTCCGGCCCGAAGAATTTCACGTACAGATCGGGATACTTGTAGCCGTACTGTTCATCCGGATAGAAGCGCAGCACCTGATGGGCGCGGATCGCCCAGCTCACTTCCTCGGGCACGTACGGCTCGAGCAGCTGCGCGCCCCAATACCCGTGGTCGCCGCGAATGAACATCGACACCGCGATGTCGTGCACGAGGCACGCCATGATGATCTTCTCGTCGCAGCCCGCCTTGAGCGCGTGGGTTGCGCTCTGCAGCAGATGCGTCGCCGGCGCCATGCGCAGTTCGAAGAAATCGAGCAGCGTGGGCTTGTCGGGCATCTTGGGCAAGCGCGGGTCGTGGCCCATGTTGAACCGCTTGCCCTTGTACTCGGGCGCGTCCGACTTGATCTCGAGCGGCAGGCGCGGATCGCGCTCGCCCGAGGTGTAGAGGTTCGAGCGCACCGGGATGAAGCGATCGAGCTCGTCGCTCAGCTGCTTTTCGAGCGCGTCCGCGCGTTCGGAAAGCGTCGACGTCGAAGATGCAGTCTCCATGGTGCCGAGTTCGGCTTACGCCGGCACAATTCCGGGGTCGGGGGCCGTCCGGCCCAGCGGCACCGCGTAGAGCACCGTGTCGCCGGCAACGATTTCGTCGAGCCGGTGGATCAGCACGACGCCGTGTTTGGCCCGCCAAACGCAGATCGGCATGGCATCCGAGGTCGGCGACTGAGCGCCGGCCCCGCCCCAGCGTTGCACGATCGTGTGCTCCTCGCCGGCATAACGCACGCGTCCGAGCGTGCCGGGGAAGCGAGCGAGCCCAGCAAAGGCCGGCGCGGTCAGCGCCGCCGGTGAGAACGTCGCGATCCCGAACAGGCGCGCGGTGGCTTGCGCGAACGACCGGTTCTCGATGCGCACGACGAGCGGAACGTCGGCGCGCATCGCGCGCGCGCCGAGCGCGATCTCCAAGTTGCCCGGATCGCTGTTCGTCAGGACGACGACGGCCGCGGCGTGCGCCACGTCGCACAGCGCCAGCACGTCCTCGTTGGTGGCGTCGCCGGTCAGCAGATCGATGCGGCTCTCCCGCGCGCGCCGGACCAGCGTCGGATCGGGGTGCGAATCGATCACGACGACGTGCTTTCCCGCTTGCATCAGCAGGTTCACGACGGCGCTCCCGATGCGGCCGCCGCCGCATACGACGAAGTGACCGCGCGCGCGAATCCGGCGCAGACCTTGCTGCGCCGTCCACTGCGCGCGCGTGATCGCGGCGCTGACGTAACCGATGAAGATGCTGGTGAACACGGTGCCGCCGAGCATCACGATCATCGCTCCGGCCACGACATTGAGGCCGCGCCGGACGACCGCCGTGTCGGAAAAGCCGGCGCTGGTCATCGCCTCGACCACGTCGAACGCCGAGCCCGGCCAGCTGAGGTGCAGCGCGACGCGAAAGAACACCAGCGCGACGGCGTAGAACAGGACCGCGCTCAGCACGATCGTGCGCAAGATCGGGTTCACGCGCGCCAGCGCTTCGACGAGCGACGCCGCCAGGGTCGGCTGCGCGTAGCTGCGCGGGGCCGCCGGCGTGCGCTCGTGGCGCGCTTCGCCGGCGGGACGCTCGGCGACGCGTCCGAAGCCGACGATCGTGTCGGTGCTGTCGATGAGCGCATCCGGTACCGGTTCGCGCCGCTCGCCGAGCGCGACGATGCGCAGGTTCAGGCGGGCTTCGGCTTCCGCGACGGTGAGATGGCTGACGTCCACCTCGCTCGCGAGCGCGCGCGTAAACCCCACGAACACCCCGCTGTCCATGTCCGGAACGCGCAACGCGAAGAAGCAACCCGGATCGAGCGCCGCGCCGGCGTAGGTGGCGGCCGAATGCGCAGCCGGCGAGAGCACGGTCGAGTCGGGCAGATTCTGTTCGATCTTGCGGCCGATCTTGGTGCCGAACTGGCGCAGCACGACGCGAATGTTCGGGTTGAGCATGCGTGCGCGCAGCGCGACCGAAAGGTTGCGCTCGTCGTCGCCGGAGAGCGTGAGGATCGCGACGGCCCGGGCGACGCCCGCTTCAAGCAGCACGTCGTCGGAGTCGGCATCTTTCGGCGGCACGACCCGCACCTGCGTACCGCCGGCCGCGTCCAGCTCGGCGCAGACGCGCTCGGCCAATACGTCATCGCCGACGATCAGAATCGCCGGCTCTTGCGCGTGCGCTTCGGTCACGCCTCTCCGTTCTTGACATCGCCGGTGCGATCATCTATAACGCCGACATGCATGCTGCGCGCGTCTTCCTCGATTACGATCAAGCCCAGCTCGACGCGTGTTACGACCAGATGGTGTGGGCGCCGAATGCCCAGCAGGTGCATCGCCGGCAGCACGCCCTCAGCGCCCAAGTCCGCGCGCGATTGGCACCGCCGCAACGCTTCGCCTACGGGCCGCGCCCGATGGAGCACCTCGACGTGTACCGCACCGCGCAGGCCGGCGCGCCGGTGCTGGTGTTCGTGCACGGCGGGGCCTGGAAAGCGAACTCGTCCGAGCGCTACGCGTTCGCTGCCGAAACGTTCGTCAACGCCGGCGCGCATTTCGTCCTGATCGACTTCGACGGCGTCGAAGAAATGCAGCATCGTTTGCTGCCGGTCGCCGGCCAAGTTCGGCGCGCGATCGCGTGGGTGTACGGGAACGCCGCGCGATTCGGCGGAGACCGCACCCGCATTCACCTCGCCGGCCACTCGTCGGGGGCGCACCTCAGCGGCTGCGCGCTCGTGACGAACTGGAGCGAGTACGGCGTGCCCGGCGACGTCATCGCCGGCGCGATTTGCTGCAGCGGTATGTACGAGCTCGAGCCCGTGCGGCTATCGAAGCGCAGCGCCTACGTTCGCTTCGATGACGAAACGGTCGACGCGCTGAGCGCGCTGCGGCACCTCGAACGCATCACGATGCCGGTCGTCCTGGCGTACGGAACCGAGGAATCGCCCGAGTTCCAGCGCCAGAGCCGGGACTTCGCCGCGGCCCTGACCGCGGCCGGCAAGAACGTGGAGCTCCTCGTCGGCGAAGGCTACAACCACTTCGAGATGGCCGAGACCCTCGGTAACCCCTACGGTCTGCTCGGGCGCGCGGCCCTGCGGCAAATGCAGCTCGCTTAGTCGAGCCGCGCGTACGTTGCGAAGAAGCCCCACACGAGCAACGCGAAGACGATCGCGATGCCGGCGGCTTCAACGCGGCGCGCCGGCGCGCGCGGCGCGCTGAGCAGCAACGCCAAGAACGCGCCGAGCGCGCCGCCGGCGAGCCCGCTCGCCACGTCGAAGCCGTGCTCGGCCGGCGTTTCGGTCGAATGCACGAAGACGGTTTGGCCGACCTCGATCGCCGCGGAGTAGATCGCGATCGCGATCCCGGCCGCCGTGACGCCTGCCAGGCGCGGCCAGCGCGAACGTTCGAGCGCAAAACCGAGCACCGCGAACGCCCCCACCGCGTACGTCTTGCGCAACACCTCGTGGTAGGGCAACGCCACCGGCGACGTCAGCTCGTAGGCCGAACCGCTCAGCGAGATCGCATAGAAGACGACGGCACTCACGAGACCGAACGCGCGCCAGACCACGGTTCGCACGAGACGGACGTTTGCGCCGGCGCAGCGTATTCACCCCCCGATGGCTGCCGATCGGGCTGAACTCTACAGCCCAAACGCGCTCAAGCTCGGCATTTTCGGCGCGAACATGTCGTCGGGGATCGCCGCCACGAAGGTCGCCGAGCGCTGGCCGGCGTCGTGGGAGGGCAACGTTGCGCTCGCGCGGTTGCTCGATGCTGCCGGGCTCGAGTTCATGCTGCCGGTGGCGCGCTGGAAAGGCTTCGGCGGCGCGACGAATTTCGAAGGCGCAGGATTCGAAACCGTGACCTGGGCCTGCGGCTTGCTGGGTGAGACGCGGCGCCTGACCGTCTTCGGCACCGTGCACGCGCCGCTCGTTCATCCGATTTTCGCGGCGAAACAGTTCGTGACCGTCGATCACGCCGGTCGCGGGCGCTTCGGACTGAACTTGGTGTGCGGGTGGAACCAGGACGAGTTCGACATGTTCAACGTCAACCAGCGCGATCACGAGACGCGCTACCTGTACGGCGCGGAGTGGCTGCGCGTCATCCGGATGATGTGGGAGCGCGATGAACCGTTCGACTTCGACGGCGAGTTCATCACGCTGCACGGCGTCGAGGCCGCGCCCAAGCCCTACGGCGCGGCGCAACCGGTCATCATGAACGCCGGCAGCTCCGACACCGGCAAAGCGTTTGCGATCGCCAATTGCGCTTATCTGCTCTCGACGATTCGCAACAGCGTCGACGAGGCCGCCGCCAACGTCGCGGACGCGCACCGGCGCGCGGCGGCGCTCGGCAAACGGTTGGGGGTCATGACGACCGCGAGCGTCGTCTGCCGGCCGACGCAGCGCGAGGCCGACGAGTACTATCGCTACTACGCCGAAGAGCAGGCCGACTGGGATGCCGTCGACCGCATGGTGGAGATCGGCACGCGCGGGGCGTCGACGACGATGCAGCCGGAACACTACCGCCGGATGCGGATCCGTTTCGCGGCGGGCTACGGCGGGTGGCCGGTCGTGGGCGACCCCGACGCGGTGGCGGCCGAGTTCACGGCCATCGCGCGGGCCGGCTTCAGCGGCATCGCGATGGGCTTCGTCAACTATCTGGCCGAGTTTCCGTTCTTCCGCGACGAGGTACTGCCGCGGCTCGAGCGCGCCGGGGTGCGCACGAGCCGGGAGCGAAGCTAAACGCCGGAGCTAGGCGTACTGGCTGAGGAAGCTGCTCAGGTGGCCGGCATCCGCGTTGGCGCGGGCGAGCACGGCGTACGAGATCTGTTCCAGCAGCGTGTTCTGATTGGCCGCGGTGACGGTTTGGCCGACGTTATCGTCGCCGATCGACGAGGCCGAGCCGGCCAGGTTGTTCGAGTACACGTTGTTGTTCTCGAACTGGTTCTGCAGCGAGTTCGTCTCGGCGCCGAGCTCGGCTTGGCCGGCGTTGAGGGTCGTGATCGCACCGTTGATCTGGCCCTCGGCGTTCGTCGCGCTGGCCGGATTCGACAGGTCGATGTTCGAGATGCCGAGTCCGGTCGTGCTGGCGTTCGGCAGCGTGACCGTGGTCGTCTGGCCTTCGCTCGCGCCGGATTGCACGGTCACGGTCGGCTGCACGCTGCCCGCGCTGGCGGCGGTCGTCTGGATCGTGGCCGTCGTTCCGGCGTCGTTCGCGCTGAAGTTCCCGAAGTTGATCGTCGTGCCGTTGAACGTCGTGGACGAGTTGGCGGCGAAACTGCCGACCGCGACGGTCGTTTGCGTGGCGTTGTCGGTGTAGGTGACGTCGGCGTTGCCCGTCGCGTCGACGGAAACGTTGAACGTACCGCTGGTCGTCGCTGCCGAAGCCGACGTGCTGGTGACCACCCCGCCGCCGGCGCCCGTGACGTCGTCGTTGGTGATGGTCGCGGTGGCGGCGGTCGGCGGCGTATTGCCGGAGTTCGCGCCGTTGATCAGCTGCGTGCCGTTGAAGTTCGTGTTGCTGGCGATCTGGTTGATGCCTTGCTCGAGCGCGGTCGCCTGCGCTTGCAGCGCGGCGTCGTCGGACGGCGAGTTGAAGCCGTTGTTGGCTTCGATCGCCAAGTTGTTGATCTGGCTCAGCGAGGTCTGGATCGTGCTCGTCGCACCCTGCGCGACGTTGACCGCGTCCGACGCTTCCGTGATGTTTTCGTTGGCCGTGTCCGCGCCTTGCGACTGCGTCTCCAAATTATTGTAGATCGCCAGACCCGACGGATCGATGGCGGCGTTCGTGATGCGCGAACCGGAAGTGAGCTGCGCGGTCTCGGTCAGCAGCGCGATCTGAGCCGACAGGACTGACTGCAGCGAGTAGGCCGGATTGGAACCCGAAATTCCGACTGACATGACACTCCTTTGTCGTGGGGCGGTCTTCCCAATATTCGGCACGGCAGGAGGGTCGTCATCCCGGGCGGGCCGACCCGGCGCCCGTCCGTGTGACCGGCATAACAGCAATTACCGAGAAATTACAAACCTCGACGCCCCCGGGCGCTAGAGCCGGTAGCGCAAGCTCACTTGGAAGGTACGGGCAAGCGGGTACCCCTGGGGCACGTAGCCCGCCGTGCCGTATTGCCAGGGGACGGCCGGGGTCACGCCGTCGTTGGTTGGGACGCCGTTCCCGAGCAGGTACGGCTGCGCAAAGCTGCCCGCATGCTGGTAGGCGGCCCCATAGAGGGGGTTGCCGCCGGCATAGCCGGGCGGCCCGATCAGGTACGGGTTGCCCTGCATCCCGGTCGGCGTGCTCGTGGCGAACAGGTTGAGCACGTCGAACGATACGGTCAGCCGTTTCGTGACGTCGGCCTCGACGTGCAGCGAAACCAGCGTCTGCGGCGTGGAACGGAGCGTATTCGGATCCGGTCCTTCGGGCGTGCCGAGCGACCCGATGTAGGGATTCGTCGTCGCGTTGTACGGCAGCGCCGGGTTGGCGAGAAAATAGTAGTTGTAGCCCGGATTGACGTAGTTGTCGTTGGGCACTTGGAGCGGCTTGCCCGTCGCGGGATCGAACTCATAGATCATCGTGCCGTTGCCGTACGGGTAACCCGACTGGTACGACAACGACGGCGTGACGCGCAACCGGCGGCGATCGAACGCGAACTCATAGGACAGCGTAGCCGTGAAATCGGGGACGTACCCGAGCGGGAAGAGATGCCCGGCGGCGACGGCGGCGGCATTGAGACCGTTGTACGCGAACTGCGATGCGCTGGACGAAAAGCCGCGGATCGTGTCGGCTTTCAGCGTGAGCGCGCCGCGTTGCACCCACAGATCGACACCGTGCGCGACGAGCGAGCCGGCATTGGCCGGCACGCCGACGCCGCTCGGATTCTCGCCGCTCGCCGGCGCGGTGCGAAAATTGACCGGCAGAACGTCGATGCGGTTGGCCTCCCGATCCGCATAGTAAGCGATCCGAAAACGCGTGCGGCCGCTGCCCTCGAACGCGTACGTCTCGTCGTTCGCGGTTTCGGCGGCCAGCGGAACGAACGGCGCCGGGTTCGCGGTGTCGGTACGGTCGGCTTCGAGCGGCTTCGGCGCCACCGTGTCGTGATCGAACGTCGCGCGCAGCGCGTAGGTCGCGCCGATCCGGTACGCAGCAGCCGCGTGCGGATCGATCGCGGCGACGTCGTAGGGCGTGCCGTCGCTGGGCACGATGTGCGTGCGCTCGAAGCGCGCGGTTCCGGTCACGCTCAGGCGGGAACCTAAGCTCCAGGTGTCACCGAGGTACGCGAGCGTCGTGAAGAGCGTGGGGTTCGAGGCGATCGTTTCGTCGGCCGTCGGCACGATCTGATACAGGAAGCTGTTGTTGACGCGGTACTCGAGACCGTAAAGCAGGTGGTGACGGTCGCTCGCATACTGATCGACGTCGAACGAGGTGCCGCTCTCGCGGCCGCCCTGCGTTGCGGCGAGCGAGATGACGCCGTCGGGAAACGAGAGGTCGTCCCAGAACGGCCCGCCGGCGGTCGACCCGAATTGCGTTTGGTACAGCTGCACGCGCGTCGTGGCGTGGCGTCCGGTGTGCAGCCACTGCATCTTCAGCACGTCGTACGTTCCGCGCACGCCGGAAGCGAACGTGACCGGCGCGGCCGGCGATGGTTCGCCCGGAAACGCGGTCACCGCACCGTTAAAGGCGCCGTAGGTCTCGCCGGGGTAGGGCGAATCGTACTGCTGATAATTCGCTTCGCCGGAAAGCGCGACGACGGCGAAATCGTCGGCGCTCGTGGCGCGGTAGTGCACGTTGGCGGCAAACGACGCGGTACCGCGCGTTTGCAACGACAGCCCGTACGTGGCGGCTTCCGAGGGGTAAAACGTGTGGCCGTCGCCGTAGGGAAAGTATTCGCTCGACAGCGTGGCCGCCAGGGCGTAACGCCAGCGCAGATCGGGCGTCGCCCACTGCTGCACGAAAGCGAAGCGCTGGGCAAGCGAACCGATGCCGTCGGAAAGCTCGATCGAGGTGCGTGCCGGATACGTTCCCGTCAGCGGAATCTGGTTGACGATCCCGCCCAACGCATTGTCGCCTTGATTCGTGAAGCCCGCCAAGGTCGTCACCGTGGCGGCGACGCCGGC
>JBEKXE010000065.1:0-24406 GCA_049512335.1 Candidatus Lustribacter sp. | reverse complement strand
GCACGCCCGAAGCGGCGGTCAGCGGCGCCGACATCGTCCTGACCGCAACCGACCTGGACCGGCCCGTCGTGCCCGCGGACGCCATTTCGCCCGGCACGCACTTCAATTGCATGTCGCGCAACGAGCTCGAAATGGAAACGTACCGCAGCGGCCGCGTCTTCCTCAGTTCGAGCGAATTGCACAAGGTTCACGATCCGCCGTTCTCGCCGGCGCTGCCGCACGAGGCGGTGATCGGCGATCTGATCGACCTGACGGCCGGAACGGTACAGGGCCGGATTGCCGACGACGACATCACGATCTATGCCGCGAGCGGTCCGCTCGCGACGTGGGACGTGGCCACGGCCTCGGTGCTCTACGGCAACGCCGTCGCCCTGAACATCGGGCAGCACATTTCGATTTGGTAGCGGGCCATCAGCCGATCGCGCCGAGCAATTCGCCGGCCGTGATCGGCTTGTGCAAGAGTTTCTCGCGCTCGCCGAGCGTGATGACCGGCTGAACCATACCGGCGGTGAGCGACGTCGCGAACTGCACGCGCTTCATCCCCGCGACCTTGGCGGGGTCCAACTTCGCGAGATCGACCAACACTTTGAACGTGGCGTCCTGGTGCGCGTTCGCCCAGCGCGCCGCCTCGTAGATCGCCGCGATCACCGCTCGAGCGCGCGGCAGATCAGCGTCGATCCACTGTTTCGACGCATACCAGACCGAGTTGCAATACGCGTGATCCGGCGCGAGCCGGGCCGGCACGTTGTCCGGGTAGCCGATGGCGCGAATGAGCGCCTCCGACTGGGTCGAGAACGGCGGGCCGGTGAAGCCCGCGTCGATCGTTCCGCGCTGGAGGGCGGCCACGACCTGCGGCGGCGGAACTTCGACGAAGCGAACTTGCGCGAGCGATACACCCTCTTCGGCGAGCCACGAGCGCACGAAGACCGTCGTCTCGCCGACGAGCGTCGGCACGCCGATCGTCGCGCCGACGAGGCCCTTGGCGTCGATGATCGATGAACTGCGCGCGACGGCGACCGCACCGAGTCCCTCGTCGAGCCCCATGCGGTAGAGCGCGCCGCCGGCGATCAGCACGATCGGAATGCCGGCAATGATCGCGTTGACGCCCGAAATGAGATCGCCCATGCCCATCTGGAGGCTGCCGCCGGCGATCGCCGCCATCACCGTTCCCGCGTCGAACATCGTGAGCGGCTCGAGGTCGAAACCGTGCTGCGCGAAGACCCCGGACGCCTGCGCGTAAAACGGTTCGGCGAACGGATCGCTCAAAACGGCGGCGACGTCGAGGCGCGTCGTTTGCGCCCGGGCGATGCGCGGGGCAGCGGCGTAAGCCAGTCCGGCCCCGGCCGCGGCGAGGAACGCCGATCGCGACGGACGGCGCGCCACTAGAGGATCATCGCCTTCGCGTTGATTTGCGTGGGCAGGTAACCGTATTTGAACGCGACGTCGAACACCGGTTGCAAGTCGCTCGGGCGCAGCGCTTCCGCGTAGATGGAGCGCGCCATCGTCTCGACGCGTTCCACGTCGAGCTTCTGGATGCGCGCCAAGATCGTGGCCGTATCGTTCGGATGCCCGTTCGCCCACGTTGCCGCCTGACGCAACGCGCGGCCCACATTCGCGACGACGGCCGTTTGCGCGGCGGCGTACGTGCGCGTGGTGAAGTACGATCCGGTGATAAATTGCGGTGCGATCGCACCGTAGGGGTCGCCGAGCACGCGCAGGTCGTTTCGCACCAGGCTGAGCGCCGGTTCGGAGAAGAATGCCGCGTCCACGCGCCCGCTGGTCAGCGCCAGCCCCATCTCGGGGAACGGCACTTCGGTGAACTTGACGCTCTTCGAGTCGGCGCCGTTCTTGTCGAGCCATACCTGAGTGGACAGCTGCGGCGTGTTCCGCAGCCCGTTGACCGCGACGGTTTTCCCGTTCAGGTCGCGGGCGGTCTGCACCGGCGAGTCTTTGGCGACCATCAGCAGCGAGTTCGGGGAGGTGCTGCGATAATAGACGGTCGCAGCGAAGCAGACCAGCGGTGCGCCGTGCGAGAACGCCGTTGCCAACGAGATCGGATTCGACACGCCGAACTCAGCGCTGCCGCCGATGACAGCGGGGATCACGCTGCCGCCGCTCGCCATGATCGAAACGTTGACGTCGAGGCCGGTGTCCTTGAAGAAATCGCGGTCGGAGGCGTACACCGCCGCGGCGCCCGACTCGCTGCCGACGGTGAGGAAACGAATCGCGTTCGCGGCTGCGGCGAGTCGCGGTACGCTCGCAGTGGACGCAACCGTCAGTGCCGCGACATCACGAATGAACCGAGCACGCGACGGCGCCGGCATCGGCTAGGCGGACTCGGATGCCGAAATCAGGACACCGTCGACGTCGACGAGATAGTACTGGCAGAGCGGGCAGCTGCGCCGCGCCAGTTCCATGCGCGCTCGATCTTCGGGACCGCCCTGCAGCAGCGACGGCGCGAGATAGGGGTTCGAGCCGCCGACGCGGTCGACGTCGGCTTTGAACGTGTCGAGGTTCTCGACCCGGAAGCCGATGTGGTCCATCGACGGCGACACGATGCCGGTGCCGTCGTAGTCGGTGATGGCCCACGGCATCACGACCATCGTGATGTGCCCGTCGGTGAGATACCGGTTGGGGTCGCCGGCCGCCGCGCCGACGCGCTGGAACTTGAAGACGTCGCCGTAGAACTCGGCCATCGCTTCGGGATTCAAGGTGCGGAATCCGAAGTGGCGCACGTGCCGCTCGTTCAACGCGCCCTCGTCGGCGTAGATGTCGGCGCGGTTGTCCATCGTCTTCTGCGAGATGTCGAAAACGTTTCCGTCGGGATCGTGCGTGGTGACGCCGGCGAACGGACGATTGGCCGGGCGCTTGAGCCATTTCACCGTCGGATACGTGCGGCCGATATGGTCGAACGTGCCTTCCGCATCGTCGACCTCGACGCCGAAGTGATCGAAGCGCGCCGGACGGCCGATGAAGCGCGGGTTGATGTTCAAGCCGACGTAGCCGTCGCCGACGGTGACGGCGCGGGCGGGCCGGGCGTTCGGCGACGTGCGCATCCCGAACATCGCCTCGTAGAACTTCCCGGCGATCGCGTACTTCTCGCTGACGATGGCCAGATGGTTGATTTTCGCCGGCATGCTAGGGCGAACCGGCGTTCGCGATCGCCGGCTGCTGCAACTCGTCGGCCTGCGCGGCGAACTCGGCGTCGGTGATGACGGCCGCCCAGGAACGGACGCGGTAGAGATCGCCGCCCGCCGCGGCAACCGGCGGCGTGCCGTTTGCGAGATCGCGGGCGCCGTTCAGCAACGTGCGACGCATCGCGATGACCGCGGAGTCGCTCGTGCCGAGGTGCTCGAAGCGGCGGTCGACGCACGGGCCCATGCCTTCGACCATCGCCAGGTCCTGGTTGCGGATACCGGGGATCCCGGTCGTCGTCTTCGTCCGCTGCACCTCGCGGCTCATGAGATAGTCGTTGTCGGGGCCGGGGACCGGCCAGTCCGTGCCGGGCCGGACGACGCAGAAGCCGAACTCCCCGGCGCGGTACCCGGCGGCTTCTTCCTCGCCGACCGGGCGGTCTTCGTGATAGTTGATCGCGATGACCAGCGTCGACTCGTCGTCGCGCGGAACCCAGAAACGCATCATCCGCGCGCGGCCTTGGTCGGGCGCGATCAGCGAGCCGAACGGCAGCAAGAACTGGTTCGTTCGATAATACGCGCGGTCGCCGTCGGCGCGGCGGCGCGCGGTCGCGGTGAGCCCGTAGTCACGCTCGCGGATCGTCCACGTCGGGGCGGTGTCCTCGCGGACGTACTTCCCGAGACCGGTCGGCGGGAGTTTGGGGTCGGAGACGAGCGGCTGATGCAGCGAGCTGAGGTGCGAGGAATCGAGCTCGCCTTCGATCGCTTGCACGAAGTTGGAGCGCTGCAGCCAGCGGCCCATGAAGCAGTACTCGCGCGGCTGATCCATCCAGACCAGATGCGGCAGCTCGCCGGCCGCGTCCGGCGGGCCGAGATACGCCCACAGTATCCCGTGCGCGTCGCGTACGGGATACGCGTTGATGCGCACCTTCGACTTGAACAGGCTATCGGGCGGTTCGGAGGGCATGTCGACGCACGCGCCGCTCGCGTCGAATTTCCAACCGTGATAGACGCAGCGCAACCCGCACTCTTCGTTGCGGCCGAAGAACATCGGCGCGCGACGGTGCGGGCAGAACGCGTCGACCAAACCGACGCTGCCGTCGGTCGCGCGGAACGCGATGAGATCCTCGCCGGCCAGCCGTACGCGCACCGGCGGGCCGTCGGGTTCGGCCAGCTCCTCGCTGAGTAGAAACGGCAGCCAGAAGCGGCGCACGAACCCGCCCATCGCCGTCCCGGGACCGGTTTGCGTCAGGAGTCGATTCTCGGTCTCGCTAAGCATCACGGTTCACCTTCGACAGGGGTTGGGGAGTTGCTCTTCACAAACGCTCGGCCATGATGCAACCAGCTTTCCTCCCGCGGCGTCGCACGGTGCTGGGCGGGATCGCCTCAGCGCTGCTCGCGCCGGCGGCCGCATTTGGGCAATCCCCCGCGGCCGTCCGAATCGGGGCGTTTCTGATCGACCCGTTCCTCGAGCCGTATTACGCGCAGGACCAGGGGATGTTCGCGAAGGCCGGCTTGCAGGCGGACATCCAGTCGCTCTCGACCCAAGCGTCGCTGGCGGCGCTGATCGGCAACTCGCTCGAGTTCGCCAACAGCGACCTCGTCCCGATCGCGAACGCACGCAGCCGCGGGCTCGACGTCGTCGTCGTCGCCGCCGGCGCGCATTACGATGCCAAGGTGCCCACGATCGCGCTCATCACCGCCGCCGACAGCACCTTCCACAACTCAGCCGATCTGCGGGGGCAAGTGGTCGGGGTTCCGTCGCTCAACTCGGGGCCGAGCATCGCGGTTCAAGAGTGGCTCAAGAAAAACGGGGTCGATGCGAGCGCCGTCCGTTTGATCGAGATCCCGCTCCCGGCGGCCAACGCCGCCCTGCAGCGCGGAACGATCGCGGCCGCGCTGAACGGCGAACCGTTCCTGAGCGAGGCCAAAGGCGCGATTCGCATTTTGGGCTACCCGTACGCGGCGATCGCCGACCAGTTCTACACCGGGATCTGGGTCGCCCGAGGCGACTGGGCCGACAAGAATCCGGCGCTGACGCGCAAGTTCATCGACGTGATCTATCAGAGCGCGCGCTGGGCCAACGCACATCAAACCGATTCGGCCCAGATCGAGGCGCGGCTCACCCAGATCGCATACGACCGGGTCAAGACGATGGCGCGTAACCTCTACTCGACGTCGCTCGATCCGGCGCTCGCGCAGCCGCTGCTCGACGTCTCGTACCGCTACGGTCTGCTCAACCAGCCGGTCGTCGCGTCGACGCTCTTCTGGAAAGGCGCGACGGGCTGAACCTATGAGTTCTGCCGGGCCGGGACCCGAAGATGCCGTGATTCGGTTTACGGCGTGTTTCGATGCGCGCGACATCGAGGGGATGGCGCAGTGGTTCGCAGACGACGGGGTTTGGAAGCGTCCGGACGGAGACATCGTGGGGATCGCCGGGCTGCGGGCGTTCATGAATCGCCGCTCGCCGGGCGTTTTCACCCGGCACGTCATCTCCAACGTGCGAACGACCGTCGAAGACGGCAGCGCCGTCGTCGATTCATACGTGACGGTGTACCGTCATGATTTTGCCGGCCTGCCCGTGCTGCCGGCGCCGCTCGATGCTCCCGACGTCGTCGGACGTTACCGCGACGTTTTGGTGAAGGAAAACGGCACCTGGAAGTTGTCGCTGCGCGAGTCGATCGTCGAGTTCAAGCGCTAATCGACCCCAAAACGATACAGGAGGGGCTTTCTGTGCTATGGTGGGTGGGCCGATTCCACCGCAGCGCCGGTTGGTTGGTATCAAACAGTGTCTCGTGGCCGTGTTGCGTTGTCTGCAAACCCAGGAATGACGAGTTGATCTTCTAGCGCTTTCTTCCTAAGGTTGTAGACCCACATGTATACCGATGAAACCCTCAATTGCGTTGATTGCAGCGCACCCTTCACGTTCAGCACCGGCGAACAAGAATTTTTCGCGTCGAAGGGCTTTACCAACAAGCCGAACCGGTGCGTCGACTGCCGCGCTGCTCGCAAGGCCCAGCGTGGCGGCAGCGCCGGCGGCGGTTCGAGCTACAGCTCGGGCGGCGGATACGGCGCCAGCGAGCGCGCGCCGCGCGAAATGTTCGACGTCAAGTGCAGCCAGTGCGGCGGCAAGGCCTCCGTGCCGTTCCAACCGCGCGGCGACAAACCCGTGTACTGCCGCGACTGCTTCCAGTCGCGCGGCGGCGGCGGCGGCGGTTCGTACCGCTAACCGCTTTCTAAGCCCAGTTCGGCGAGGATCTCATTCGTGTGCTCGCCGAGCAGGGGCGGTAATCGTAGCGGCTGGTCAGCGCGCGAGCCGTCGTAGCGAACGGGTCGCCGCACGACGTTGACCGTCCCGTGTTTGGGATGTACAAGGTCAACGAACGTATCGAGGTGGCGCACCTGCGGATCGTGGTACACCTCGGCCAGTTGGTTGATCGGTGCGAAGCCAACCTCGTGTTCTTCGAGTGCGAGCATCAGCTGAACGCGAGTCTTCGTTAGGGCGGCTGCTCGAAACTCGTCGAGCAACGCTGCATAGTTCGTTACGCGCAGGTGATACGTTGCGAAGCGCGGATCGTCGGCAAGCTCCGGAAGGCCGAGCGCGGCGCACGCACCGCGCCAGAACTTCTCCGGATTCGAGAGATGGATCGCCAGCAGTTTACCGTCGGCGCAGCGTAATGCGTGCGCCTGTGAAATCGCGGCCCGGGTTGTCGGCGTTGGAGCGACCTTCGTTCGGCTGAAGTTCGCGAACGAATCGCCGATAAATGCGATCGATGTTTCGAGCATGGTGACGTCGACGCGCCGGGCAACGCCGGTCCGTTCGCGCTCGAGCAGCGCGCCGAGAATCCCGTAGGCGGCATAGTAGCCGGCCAGCGGATCGCTGATCGTGGGGCCGGTTATCTCGGGCTTGTCCGGATCGAAGAACAGACTCGAGATGCCGGCGAGCCCTTGACCGACGGCATCGAACGCCGGCCGGTCGACGTACGGACCATCCGTGCCGAAGCCGGTGATCGAACACGCGATGAGCAACGGGTTGATCTTGCGTAGTTCGTCCGAACCGAAGCCAAGCCGGTCCAATACCCCATGCCGGAAGTTGTCGGTCAGCACGTCGGCGGTCTGCAGCAGCTTCCGCAGCGCACCCTTTCCGGCTTCGGTCTGCACGTCGAGCACGATACTGCGCTTGTTGCGATTGTAGGCTACGAAATAGCCGTTATAACCATCACCGCCGTACGCGCGGAAGAGGTCACCGGTTCCGGGACGTTCGACTTTGATCACGTCCGCGCCGAGGTCACCGAGCAGCATTCCCGCGAGCGGGCACGTGATCAGGTTCCCCAGCTCGACGACGCGGATGCCGCTCAGCGGACCCAGACTATTTTGCGACGTAGATCTTCGTGCCCGGATCGTAGGTCGCGTCGAGCAGCCCGGTGTCTTTCATGAGGCCCGCGAGGCGGCGCAGTTCGTTCGGGTCGGGCGCGGTCAACGCCGGCGTCGTGCGCATGGCCTCGACGCGCGCCGGGTCCATCTTGGTGTAACCGGCGACGAGCTTGACGAAGGCATCCTTGCCGCGGTTGGCGTTCACCCATGCTGCGCCTTTGGCGAGCGCCACCATGAACTTCTTGATCGCATCGGGATGCTTCGTCGCATAGTCGCCGGTGACGACCCAACCGGCCGGCCGTACGCCCTTGATTACGTCGAAAGGATGGGCCGCGACTTCGAGCGTCGGGTCGAGCAGATCGGCCGAGAGGAACGGCTCGATCGCGAAGACTCCGTCGACTTGCTTCGTCTTGAGTGCGTCGGTCATCTGTGGGAACGGCACGTCCCGAAGGGTCACGCTGTCGAGGTCGGCGCCGCCGGCTTTCAGCCAGCCGCGCATTACCATCCATTGCAGGCTCTTGAGCCCGTTGATGCCGATCGTCTTACCGTTGAAGTCCTTGGCCGTCTTGAGGTTCTCGCCTTTACGAACGACGAGTGCCGTGACGTCGGGCGGGCCCATCGAGCTTGCGAGCGAGATGAATCGCAGATCGAGCCCCTGTTGTATGCCCAGCAGCACTGACGGAACGTTCGTGTAGACGATGTCGTAACTACCTCCGACAGCGCCCCCGAGGCCGACCGTGCCGGTGTATTCCGGCGAGATCGTCACGTCGAGACCCTGCTCGGTGAAGTACCCTTGCTGCAGCGCCGCGAAAAACGGCGCCGTGTCAACGATCGGCAGCGCCGCCGCACGAACTTTGATCAGATCCGCAGCGCCGGCCGGGAGCACGGCGAATGCTGTGAAGAGGACCGCGATCAGTGCGCGCGCGAGGGTGCGTTGGGCTGTATACATCGAGTTCTCCTTAGTTACGAGACCGCTGCGGGCTCGTCGAGAATCCAGCTCTTGGTAATGTAATCGAAGCCGAGGACGCGATTCTTTTCAGGATCGCGGAAGACCGCAACGTCCGGTTCGTCGCCGCGCTCGACGCGCGCGATCTGCTCGTCAAGCATCCGGCGGAAGAGTACGATGCCGCGATCGGACGCGCCGAGCGTCTCGCGCGTGCGATCGGCGACGCGGCCCTGGGTTTCCCACACAACGCGATCCTGGCCGTAGAACGTGTCCAGCGAGACGTCTTCCACCTTGATGCCGGACGGATCGACTTCGATCGTGTAGGGGATATCCTCGTCACGACAGGCAACGCCGGCACCGGGCGGTAGCAGCCCGATCCAAATGATGCGCGTGTGCTCGTCGTCGATCGGCACGCGAAAGTGCAACGAGTCGACCGGCCCTTCGGTGATCCGTAAGATGTTCGGAAAGATCATCGGCGGAAACGTGACCGTCTCCGGCGCTGATCCGCCGTACACCAGAGATTTTTCGATCCCGTAGGGCCCGACTGCATACTCGTACGATTCGATCGGCCGGTAGAAGAACGGGCTGATGTCGAGCGTCGGCAGCTTTTCGACCTCCGACATGTGGCCGTGCAGATAGTAGGTGTGCACCGTGTCGACGGTGTTTTCCTGAATCTGCAGCCAGTTGCAGTTGTGCACCGGCATGACGAGGATTTTTTTCGGCCGCGCGGTGTTGGCGAGAACGTCCCAGCGCGGCAGCAATGGTGCGTTTGCCGGATCCGGACCCATGTAGACGAACAGGAGGCCGCTGAGCTGCTGCACCGGATACGTCGTCAGGTGCGTTCCGGCGTGCGGGGCTTGCGTCTCGAACGGGCGCTCCACGCAAGCACCGGTGTTGCCGTCAAATTTCCAGCCGTGGTAGCAGCAACGGATGCCGTCGGGTTCGATGAAGCCGAAGTAGAGCGACGCCGCCCGGTGTGGACACTGCTCGCTCACCGCGGCGAACGAGCCGTCGTCCTTGCGGTACACCACGAGGTCTTCGCCCAAGATGCGCACGCGTTGCTTGCGCTGCACGCCGAGCAGCTCACCCACCGGGCCGACGACCTGCCAGTAGCGGCGCAACAAGTCGCCGCACGGCGTGGAGGGGCCAACCCTGGTCAGACGCTCGTTCTGTTCGCGAGTGAGCATTCGGGGGAGGTCTCCCGGGACAACAAGATGCTTAGTAGGTAAAGAACTTGAATTGCGAGAAATCGGGCCACCTTCCTGCAACTTTGTTTCACCATCGGTGGCAAGCGATGCAAATCGAACGCGAACTGGACCCGTTCACACTGCGTGCCGTACCGCCGGCGTCCCGTCTCCGCTATCGGAAACTCGCTTACGTTGCCTTGAACGTAAGCGACCTCGACCGCTCCCGCGCGTTCTACGAGAACACCGTCGGCTTTCAGTACTCGGGCGGGGATGCAACCTGCGCGTTCTTCCGCTGCAGCAGCGATCATCACAACCTCGCTCTCTACCGATCGCCCAATCCGGGTTTGCGGCAGATCGGTTGGGAACTCAAAGACGACGACGTCCTCGTCGCCTCGTTTGCCGGGCTGCAGAACGCCGGCGTCGAGGTACGGTGGCTGAGCGCGGGCGGCTCGGAAGAACTGCACCTCGATCGCGCGTTCTTCCTCATCGACCCGACGACGGGCGTGCGACACGATTTCTTCAGCACGATGAGCGAGTACGCGGTCGACCCGTTCGTGCCGACCGTGGCGAACATCTTGCGACTGGGACACGTCGTGCTCAAAGCCGACCGGTATGAAGAAGCGATCGAGTTCGCGCTCAAGACGCTGAACTTCCGCCTCTCCGACTCGGTACGCGACAAGGTCACGTTCATGCGCCCCTTCCCTTCGCCGTTTCATCACGGCGTGGCGTACATCAAGAGCGATCGCGCGCTTCTCCATCACGTCAACTTCATGGTCGACACGATCGACGACGTCGGCCGCGCGCTCTCGCGCTTGCAAGCTGCGGACGTGCCGATCGTCTACGGACCCGGCCGTCACCCGCCGTCGGATTCGATCTTCTTGTACTTTCTCGATCCCGACGGGCTAACCGTCGAGTACAGCTTCGGCATGGAGCAATTCCCCGAAGAAGGCGCGCGCAAGGCGCGCGTCTTCGAACCGATCGCAGCGCTCGACTATTGGCGCTCGCGTCAAGACAAAAAGTTCGGGGCGGCCGGTGCCATCGATCCTACCAATGCAGTGAGGTAACCGTGCTTTCGCAAGAACAGAACGACCGTCTGACCAAAGTCGGCCCGGGTACGCCGTGCGGCGAACTGCTGCGCCGCTATTGGCAAGCGCTGTGCCCGGTCGGCGAATTGCTGGGCGAGAAGCGCAAGAAGCGCATACGCATCCTCGGCGAGGATCTCGTCGTCTACCGCAAGGACGACGGAACGTTTTCCGCCGTGCAAGAGCAATGCCCGCATCGCGCGGCTTCGCTCTACTTCGGCTTCATCGAGCCCGACGGCATCCGCTGCTGCTATCACGGCTGGAAGTTCGACGGCACGACCGGGGCTTGCGTGGAGCGCCCGTTCGAGCCGAAGGGCGCGCACGCCGGCATCAAGATCACGACCTATCCCGTGCAGCAGCTGAGCGGCCTGCTCTTCGTGTACATGGGCCCCGATCCGGCGAAGGCACCGCTCCTGCCGCGCTGGGACGTGCTCGCGAACACGACGCTGCCGAAAAGGATTCTCGTGATGCCCGACCACAAATGCAACTGGTTGCAGATCCACGAGAACACCGCGGACTCCGTACACACCTACTACTTGCACGGCCACATGTCGAAAGTTGAACACCTCGCGACCGCCGAGATCGGCGTGTTTTTCTACAGGCCGATCCAGTCGTACGACTGGTCGACGTCGGAGTGGGGTGTGGAGAAGACGATCGTCTACGGCGGCGAGCGTCCGGAGATCGAGGTGCGGCCGCCGCTGGTGTTTCCGAACATCTTGCGCATCCCGGAAGGCCCGGTCGAAGCGGTGCACTTCCGCATTCCGATCGACGACGAGCATACGCGGATCATTTGGATCGGCACGTTGCCCCCGGAAGCCGGGCCGGTGACCGCCGACGTCGACATCCCCTTTGAAATCCAGCACGATGCGCCGAACCTCACGGTGGAAAACGTCGATCTCTCGACGTTCTACGGCCAGGACCGCGTCGTATGGGAGACGCAGGGCCGCATTGCGGACCGCACCCGCGAGACGCTCGGTGCATCCGACCGGGGCATCGTACTCTTCCGCCGCATGCTCGACGAGCAGATCGCGCGCGTCGAACGCGGCGAAGAGCCGACGGTGGCCGTCGTTCGGGACCCGGAGAAAAACCGCAGCATCAACTTTGAGAACGCAACCAAGCCCTGGTTCGGGCTCGATCAAGCGGTCGCGGCTTCGTAAGCGATCGTCAGGCTTTGCGCTCGGCGTTGCGTCGGTCGAAGCCGTGACTGATTTTTACGAGCAGGTCGACGAGTTGTTGGCGTTCCGCACTCGTCACGTCATGCATGGCGTCTTCGATCGTGCGGTGGTGAAAGGGCAGCGCGCGTTCCATCGTCGTAATGCCCTTTGGCGTGAGCTTGAGCGACATGCTGCGCCCGTCCTCGGGGTTCTTCGCGCGCTCGACCAGCCCGTCGCGTTCCAACGAGGTCGCCATCTTCGTGACGCTGGCATACGACGTGTGCATCAGCCGGCGGATCTGGTTCTGGGTCAGCGTGTAATCGGGGCTGCCGTAGAGCGCGATGAGGTAGTTATAGCTGGCGGTGTTGAGGCCGAACGGGGCGAGCCACGTATTCTGCTCTTCGTTGATGCGGTGGGCGAGCGCGCGGATGGCGAAGAGCGTACGGGTCGACTCGCGGTTGAATTCCGCAGGAAACCGCTGTTCGAACGGCTCCATGATGTCATCCGTGAGAAAGATGATGCTCCGAACTGCCATGACCGGCGAATGTTGACCACTTCCGGGGCGGCAACCTTGGTCGAGGCCGTTGCGGCGTAATTTTCTGTCACGCTCGCGCGGCGTCGTGCTCGTCGTGGCGCTGCTCTTGGCGTGGGAGATCAGCGCGCGTTCGGGCCTCGTACGATCGGCAAACTGGCCGCCCTTTTCGGCCGTCGTCGTTGCGCTCGTGCGAGGCATCGCGAACGGCGAACTCGTGGCCGTGGTCGGCTCGAGCCTGTGGCGCATGTTGCAGGGCTACGTGCTGGGCTCGGCCATAGGAATCGCGGTGGGCATTGCGCTCGCTATGGTACGTCCGGTGCGCTACACACTGCTGCCGGCGATCGAACTCTTGCGGCCGATTCCGATCACCGCTGTGATCCCGCCGTTGATTTTCGTGCTGGGGTTGGAAGACCGTCTGAAGATCTTCTGTATCGCGTTCTCGGTCTTTTTCCCGATCGCCCTGAACACGATGGCGGGGGTCGCGAGCGTCGACCCGATCTACGAACAGGTAGCGAAGACCTTCGGGGTGCCCTCGCCGGCGATGCTGCGTCGCGTCATCATTCCGGCGGCAATGCCGATGATCTTTGCCGGTCTGCGCACCGGGGTTGCGATCGCGCTGATCGTGACGGTGATTTCGGAGATGATCGCCGGTCAACAAGGCATCGGCTACTACCTGATGAGCATGGAGTTTGCGATGCGGGCGACAGACATGTACGCCGTCATCATCCTGCTAACGCTCGTAGCGTACGCGATCAACCGCGGGTTCGTGGCCTGGGAAGCGCAAATCATTCGCTGGGCGCGCACGCGCGATTTCGCCGGCACGTGACCGCCGGCGAAGCGCTGCAGATCGACTCGATCACCAAGACCTTCGGCAGCGGTGTGGGCCAGGTCGAAGCGATCGCGTCGTTTTCACTCGATGTCGAGGCGGGCGAATTCCTCTCGATCGTCGGCCCGAGCGGCTGCGGGAAATCGACCTTGTTGCAGATCGTTGCGGGCCTGATGCCGCCGACCAGCGGCCGCGTGTTACTGGGCGGCCGAGACGTGACCGGCGAGCCCGCGCACATGGTCTATCTCTTCCAGCAGTATGCGAAGTCGCTGCTGCCGTGGATGACCGTCGAAGCGAACGTCGGATTCGGCTTCGAGCATCGGGGGAAGTTTACACCCGAGCAAGCGCGCGTGCGCTGCCGAGAGTATCTCGACATGGTTGGCCTCGGTGACGTGGCGCACCGGTATCCATGGCAGCTTTCGGGCGGAATGCAGCAGCGGGTGGCCATCGCTCGCGCGCTGTCAGCGCAGCCGCGCGTGCTGTTATTGGACGAGCCGTTCTCGTCGGTCGACGCGCTGACGCGGCTCGAGTTGCACGCGCTGATTCTCGAACTGTGGGAAAAGCAGCAATTCACGGCGATTCTCGTGACGCACGACGTCGACGAGGCCGTATTTCTGGCTGACCGCGTCGCGATGCTGACGCAGCGCCCGGCGACGCTGTTCGGAGTCATGGAAACCGAATTGCCGCGTCCGCGCCGTCCGGTGGAGACGAACGAGTTACCGCGTTTTCTCGAAGTGCGGCATCGCCTGCTCGGGCACTTGCTGGCGAAAGGGACAGGGACGCATGACGGCCCGTAACCGCGTGCTGACGCTGCTGCCGGGGATCGCTTTTATCGTGTTCGCTGTCGGCTTACTCGAGTTCGCGACCCGCAGTGCGGCCATCAATCCCGCGGCTGTACCCCCGCCGTCGGCAGCACTCGAAACGTTCGCGGCGCTCGTTTGGTCGGGTCAAGTCTGGAAGCCGCTCGTGCAAACGTTCCTCTTGCTGGCCGCGGGTTACGGGATCGGGTGCGTGGCCGGAACGCTCTTCGGCATCTTCATGGGAACGTTTCGCGCCGTCTACGATTTGTTCGAGCCGCTGACCGAACTCTTGCGCCCGATTCCCAAACCCGCGCTATTGCCCGCACTGATGCTGTTTCTCGGCCTCGGCGCGACGATGAAGATCACGATCGTTGCCTTGGCAGCGTTTTTTCCGGTATTGATCAACACCGTGCAAGGCGCCCGCTCGGTAGACCCGGTGATGAGCGATATGGCGCGCACGTTCGGCCACTCGCGGGCCGCGATCGTCTGGAAAATCGTATTTCCGGCAACTGCTCCCTATATCGCCTCCGGCATGCGCGTGAGCCTCGGCTTAAGCCTGGTGGTCGTGGTCGTGGCCGAGATGCTGGCCAGCACGGGCGGCATCGGCGCCGCGATGCTCGATAGCCAGCAAATGTTTCACGTGCGGGAGACCTATGGTTGGTTGATCGTTCTCGCCCTGCTGGGGCTCGCACTGAGCGGTGGCTTCAACTGGCTCGAGCGCCGCATTGTTTTTTGGATCGCCCCAAGCAGCACCTAACCCCGAAACGGAGTATACTGCATGCCGCCCGACCGTTACGAAGAGATGGCGAAGACAAATTACTGGGACGCGCTCTTCGAGTTGCGCGACAAGCAGCGCGCCGAAAAGCGGGGCGGGATTCAAGTGATCAAAGGCGCGCGTTTGCCGGTTGAAGTGAACCGTCAGGGATTGATGCGCTGGTACCAACATCCCGAGATCAACGACACCGTGCTCTCGACGCTGCTCGTGTTCCAGCAAGAGATCCCCCCGGGCAGCCGGTCAGGCCGGATGAAATTCGGTGGCAATCAGGTGATCTACATCCTCGAGGGCAAGGGCTACACCCTCATCGACGGCGTGCGGCACGACTGGGCCGCCGGCGACGTCCTGAACCTGCCGATGAAAACCCAAGGGATCGTCGTTCAGCACTTCAACGCGGATACGGAACGCCGCGCGCGCTTCGTCGCGGTCGAACCCAATTTGTTCGCCGCAGCCGGCGTCGACCGCGGCTGCGGCTTCGAACAACTCGAGAGCGCACCCGAGCACGCGAGGACGAAATAGATGTCGGAGAACGAACGGGTCCGGACGCGCGAGCGGGCGCCGCTCAAAGAGAACATGTACGAGCGCAGTTTGCGCTACTACCGTGAGAACAACGAGCGGATGGAGCGCGGAGCGATCGTGATCAAAGAAAGCGATCGCGAACCCGAACTCTCGCGCCAAGGCCGGCTCGTGTTCTACATGGACCCGCGCACGTTTCCCGATCTGCCTTGTCAGCAATGGCTCGTGTTTCGTCACGAAGTTCGCACGCAATCGGGCATCCACCGCCACCAGGGCGGTATCGTGATTTACGTGATCTCGGGCCGCGGTTATTCCGTGGTCGAAGGCGAGCGCCACGACTGGGAAGCCGACGACCTGCTGCTCTTACCGATGCAACCCGGCGGAGTCGAGCACCAGCACTTCAACCTCGATCCAGCCAACCCCGCACTCTGGGTCGCGTTCCTCTACGAACCACTGATGGAACACATCGCGCACGAGATCACGCAAGTTTCGTCGACACCGGAGTTTCGCGAATGAAGTACTCGCAAATCTGCGGCGCCGACGCAACCTCGGTTACCGTGCGCGGCCGCTCCCTGATGGATTTGATCGGTACGCTATCGTTCACCGAGTACTTCATGCTGCTACTAATCGGCCGCCTCCCAACGGAAAACGAGCGTTACTTCCTCGATGCAACCCTCATCGCGATCGCCGAACACGGCTTCACCCCGAGCGTCCAGGCCGCGCGCATGACGATAGCCGCCGGTCCCGACAACCTGCAAGGCGCCGTCGCCGCCGGAATCCTCGGCTGCGGCTCCGTCATCCTCGGCGCAGCCGAAGACGCCGGTAAGCTTCTACACGAAGCGATCTCCCGCGGCGGCGACGGAGTGACGGTCGCCCGCGAGATGGCACAAGAGTTGCGCGCGCGCCGCGCCCCGCTTCCCGGCTTCGGCCACCCCTTTCACCGCCCGGAAGACCCGCGCGCGCAAAAGCTCCTTGCGCTCAGCGACGCGCGCGGCACGTCGGGGGCGCACGTAGAAATGATCCGCGCCTTTGCAACCGTCGCAGACGAAGTCTGGAGCCGTCACCTCGTCCTCAACGTCAGCGGCGCAATAGCTGCCGTGATGCTCGACGTCGGCTTCCCCCTCGACTCCCTCAAGGGGATTCCCATCCTAGCCCGTACCGCCGGCCTACTCGCCCACCTACACGAAGACGCTCGCGACCGCCTAGGCTTCATCCTTGCCGACCAAGCCGCCACTGCCGTGGAATACGCCGAAGCACGGTAACGACATGGATTGACCCGCGCTCGGGGTGACCGGAAGCGATGGGCCGAAGCGCCTGCCGATGAATTCGCCGGTGGTGCGTCATCCGGGGCTCGTTCTCGGCGTCTGTTGTCTGAGTTTGTTCCTCGTCACGATGGACGTGACGATCATGAACGTGGCGTTGCCGGCGATTCACGCGGGGTTGCGGTCCTCGATCGCCGACGTGCAGTGGGCGGTCGACGGCTACAACGTCGTGATGGCGAGCATCTTGCTGTTGGCGGGGTCGCTGGCCGACCGGTTCGGGCGCAAGCGCATGTTCCAGACCGGCATCGCGATCTTCGGCATCGCATCGCTCGCCTGCACCGTCGCGCCGTCGATCCATGCGCTGATCCTGTTCCGGATCGTTCAGGCGCTCGGCGGATCGTTGCTGACGCCGTCGGGGATGGGGATCATCGTCAACACGTTCATCGAGCCGAAGGAGCGCGCCAAGGCGATCGGGCTGTGGGGGACGATGACCGGGCTCTCGATGAGCGCCGGCCCGCTGCTCGGCGGGTTGCTCACGCAAACGCTGGGCTGGCGCTGGATCTTCGCGATCAACGTTCCGATCGTCGTTGCGGCGCTCGTGCTCAGCGCGGCCGTGTTCAACGAGTCGCGGGCGCCGCACGCCCGGCGATTCGATCCGGTCGGCCAGCTGCTCGCGATCGTCACGCTCGGCGCATTCGTGTGGGCGTTGATCGAAGGGCGCGAAACGCATTGGAGCGCCGTCGCGGTCGTCGCGTTGCTCGTGGCGGTCGTGGCCCTGGCGGCCTTCATTCCGTACGAACTGCGGCGGTACGAGCCGCTGATCGAGCTGCATTTTTTCCGGAAGCTGCCGTTCGCCTCGGCGTCGGCGAACGCGGTGCTCGCCTTCACCGCCTTCAATGCGTTTTTGTTCGTGGCAACGTTTTATCTGCAGGGGACGCGCGGGTTCTCGCCGCTGGTCGCGGGACTGTTTCTCGTGCCGACGTCGATCGTGATGATGATCTGCGCGCCGATCGCAGCGCGGCTGGCCGGAGACGGTCTCGCCGGCTTCTCGTTCGCGTTGTCGGGCGCGGCGTTCGTGGCCGGATCGATGTTGTTGTTCCGGATCTCGCCGGACACGAACATCGCGCAAATTCTGACCGGCTTCGGGTTCTTCGGCGCCGGGCTCGGTCTGTCGAACGCGGTGGTCACGACCGTGGCCGTGACCGGTATGCCGCGCGAGCAGACCGGCGTCGCGGTGGGGACCGCTTCGGCGTTTCGCGTCGTGGGCTCGGCGCTCGGGGTCGCGGTGGCGGGGACACCGGCGCTGTTTTCGTGGTGGTTGCCGCTGGCATGCGGGCTCGGCGTGTTGTTGTTAGGGCTGGTCTTGGAACTGGCTCACGCGGGGCAAGCGCAGCCCGCTGCGCCGAACCAGTAGGACAGCGCATCGCGCAGCTGAGCGCCGCCCCGATCAGCTGAGGGTCATCAATTTGCCGAGCCCCGGCGGCCGCGGAGCTGCCGCGGCGCGAAGCGTGTCCCACAAGACCGCCTGATTGCTGGTGACGACGGGTTTGCCGAGGGCCGCTTCGGCGCGGTCGACGATCGTGAAGCACGAAATGTTCGCGCAGCTCAGCACGTAGGCGTCGATCCCGGTGCCACGGCTTTCCTGGAGCGCCGCCTCCCAGGTCGCCGGCTCGGCCGCGCAATAGGCGTCGCTCCCGGCGAGATCGCGCGCCACCATCGTGACGACGTCGTAGCCGGCCGTACGAAAGAACTCCGCTTCGTGCGCGGTGGCCGAGGGCGAATACGGCGTCACGAGCGCGATCCGTCGTGCGGCCAGCGCCTCCAAGGCCGCGCGAATCGCAGTGGCGGTGCTCGTTACGGCGGCGCCGGGGGCTCCGGCGCGCAGGGCGTCGAGCAACAGCGCCTCGCCCGCGGCGCCCTCGGCGGTCGAGTTGGCGGTGCAGTGGAAGGCGATCGCGTCACAGCGCGCGTCGGCCAGCGTGCCGGCCGCCGTGGTGACCTCCGGCCCGAGGCGTTCGAGCGGGACGGCGTAGGGGCCGGTCATGCGCAGGCGCGCGACGTGCCCGCTGACGCCGGCCGGGAGCGCGCGCAGCATTTCGGCTTCGACCATGCGGTTCGACGAGGGGATGATGAGACCGATGCGCTTCACGCGGTGCCGCATTCGATGAGAGCATCATGTTCCCCGCATTTGCCGGGTGAGCGCGAATTAGTCGTTCAACGACCACAACTCGATGAATTTGGGTACAAGAAACCCGATGATGAAAAGCAAACTTTCGGCGGTTTTGCTCGGGGCTAGTCTCTTCATCGGCGGCATGACGGCGTTGTCCTCACCCGCCGCGGCACAAACCGCTCCGATTCAAATCGAACAGCTGCACACGTACGGCGGCTTCTATGAGGATGCCGACCACGACGTGAACGTTCTGCCGGCGTCACTCGAAATCACGTTCGAGAACCTTTCTAATGCGGATGCGACGGACGTTGTCTTTGAGGCCGAAGCGGATGGCTACATCGCTCGATTCAATGACGTCGGCCGTTTTTCAAAGGGTATCCGGATTCGCCACAGCTTTCCGGTTAATCCCTTCAGCGTTAGCGCAAAGTTCAGCGTTCGGGTCATCCAGGTCTCATTTGCCGACGGCACGGTGTGGCAAAATGCGGCAACGTCGCCGAACCCATAGGGTTCCACGATTCTATACGGTCGCTTTGACCGGCATTCGCAGGCCGATGCGTTCCATGCGCGGCAGGATCTCGTCGCGTAGCCGCTCGGTATCCGCGATGTAGTCGAACATTCCCACGGCGACGCCGTCGAGGCCCGCCTCGTGTAGCTGGCGATACGTTTCGACCACGTCGTCGTAGCTGCCGATCGCGAGGAACGTTCCCACGCCGCTGACGATCCGCTCCTTCAGCCGTTCGGTGTCCGCGACCGCCATCGTGCGGCCGCGCAACCATTGGGCCAGCAGGTTGTCCATGTCCGTCCAATCGCCGAGCTCGTGGACGATGTGGTGGTAATACTCCTCGGCTTCTTTGCGCGTCGCGCGGGCGCACAGATGGCTCGAGCCGTAGATCGGCACGTATTCGCCGTCGGTGCTCATCACTCGCGCCGCGCTCAGCTCCTCGCGCGCATTGCGCATTTCCGTGATGGCGGTGAAGAGCGCATCGGCGTGCTCCATGGCAAAGGCCCGGCCGCGATGCGAGTGGCCGGCGCTGATCAGCATCGGGGCCACGCCGCCGTAGGGTTTCGGCTTCACCAGCACGTTCTTGAGCTCGAAGTATTCCCCCACGTGGTCGAATGGGACGCTCTCGCTCCAAATTCGCTTCGCGATGGTGACCCATTCGCCGGTGTAATCGTAGTCGGCGTCGTGATGCCCGGGCTTCACGCCGAACATCGGACCGTCTTTCGGATGCGAACCGGAGACCACGTTGAGGCCGAAGCGGCCTTTGCCGGCATGGTGCGCGGTGACGCACTGCTTGGCGCCGACGACCGGGTTGAAGTACGCCACCGACAACGTTCCGAAGGCGTGGATCCGGCTCGTCGCAGCCAGAATGGCCGACGCCCACGTCACGGTTTCGAACGAACCGCCCTCGTCGTCGCTCTCGGCCGGATATCCGCGGCCGCTTTGCCAGCGCGAAAGGGGCAGCAGAAACTCGAGGCCGGCATCTTCGGCCATGCGCGCGGCGGTGACGTTGTGCTCGAACGAGTTATCCCACACCTCGCTCTTCAGCCGCGCCATTCCATTGTAGACGTTGAACGCGAAGAGCCCGAGCTCGAAAGGGTTGGAGCCGAAACGGCGGCGACGGTGAGGGGTGGTCACGTGAAATCTCCTAGCTCGCGAACCCGGGATAGATGAGCGTGCGCGCGGCGATCGGCGCCGCTATCATGTTGTGTTTGGCGGCAATGTCGATGAGCGGATCCATCAGCGCCGGACTGAGTTTGGTGCCGAAGCGGGACCGCTGCATGGTCATGATGACGTCGTGCGGCATCTTCGTGGCCTTCTCGAGCACCGCGGCCGTCTCCGCATGATGGGCGTTGGCCCAGACCGACGTTTGCACGACGGCCCGGGCCAGCCGGTGGGCGAGCGCGAGGTTCGCCGCGATCCACGCTTCGGTCGTGAACCAGACGGAAATGAACCAGCTCGGCGCGATCGCTGCGTTCGTGTCGGCAAGAATGCGCGCGGTCGCGAGGGCGACGGTCCGCGCCGGTTCGGCAATCGTCGCCGCATCCACACGGCCTGCTTCCAGCGCTCCCGGCATCGCCGGATACGGCAGCTCGACGAACTTTACCGACGATGGGTCGACGCCGTTGTTCCTGAGCCACTCGAGCGTGGCGAATTGCGTGAAGCTCGTGAGGTTGTCGACGGCGACCGTTTTTCCGACCAGGTCGCGCGCCGCATGAATCGGCGAGTTCTTTTCCACCATCAACTGCGACGACGGCGCGTCGGCGGCGTAGACGGCTCCCGGTGCAAAAAACGTGTACGGGAGCCCCTTCTCTTTTGCACCCGCGATTTGGCTCACGCTGCCGAGCCCGACGTCGAGCGAGCCACCGGTAATGGCGGCGGCAATCGCGCCGGAATTTGCGAGGTCGGTGACTTGCAGATCGATCCCGGCGTCGCGGAAGATCCCGCCGGCAACGCCGTAATAGGGTTGCCCGTACCCGTCGAGCGGAACGGAACCGCAGCGAACCGTCGCCAGCCCTTGAGCCCGCACGTGCGACGGCGCAGCGATGGCTGTTGCGGCCGCTATGCCGGTAAGAAACGAGCGTCGTCGCATGGCGGCCAGCATCCGACGACGACAGACGTGAACCCTTGAATAATCGTCCATCACGAGGATCCGCCCAGCGCCGCGACCTCGGCTTTGACCACGGCTGCAATGCGCGCCGCAGCGTCCTCGCCTTGGCGCAGCTCTTCCCACCGCTCGGGGCCGATCGGATGGCCAAAACGCACGACGACCGAATGCGGTCGCGGAAAGCGCCGCTGCGCGGGCCATGCAGCAAACGTGCCCTCGATGCGAACCGGAACGATCGGGACCGGAGCGCGTAGCATGAGCGCGCCGATACCCGGGAGGAAGGGGCGAAGCAGACCGTCCGTGGTTCGCCAGCCTTCGGGAAACCACACCAGGATTCGGCCGTGCTCGAGGGCTTGCGCGCTCAGCGTGAGTCCCGTGCGCGCTCCGCCCACCGGGTCGATCGGCAAGACCCGCGCGAGCCGGCTGAAGAGCCGGCTCACGGGGTTTGAAAACATGACGTAGACGGAGCCGGTCCATACGACCTGATCGAGCATCGACCACGGCAGCGCAGCGTTCAGTACCGGCGCATCCAGATAGCTCGCATGGTTGGGAGCGAGAACGTACGGGCCGTGCTGCGGCAGCAACTCCCTTCCTTCGGCGCGTACCCGAAAGAAGGACCGCATGAGAAAGCGCGTCATCGCCTGACCGGCGTACCATACGGCGCGCTCCCACCGGCTCGGCTGCTCGAGCGAGGACGCGGCGGCAGCGGCGTCTGCAACCATCGGAGCGGCCGCTCGAGCCGCCGCGATCAGATCGCGGAACGTTCCGACGCCTTCGACTGCGGCTTCGTCGAGGCTGATCCCCACCTCGCGTTCGAGATCCACGGTCAGCTCGATCCACCCGAGCGAGTCGATGCCGAGATCGAGCTGTGGGCTCATCTCGAGCGAAAGCTGCGTCTGCGGGAAACGGTTCTGCAGCCACGCCCAGACCCGAGCGGCGACGGAGTCGGCAAGGAGCGCGCGATCGGCGGGCGAGAGTTCGCGTGACGGCGCGAATTCGGCTTCGCCGCGCCGGCGTGCCGCACGATAGAGCGCGGGAAGCCGGTAGCGCTGGAGCTTCCCGAGTTGCGTGCGCGGCAAGGGCCCGTCCGTGATGGCGACCCCGGCGAGCTGCATGTACCGCGGCAGGACGTTGCCGCGTTCGCGGAGCGCGTTGCGAATCGTGCGCTCATCGTCGAGCACGCCGGCACGCAGTACGTGCGTAGCCGGCACGACGAGCGCGACCAGTTTGCCGCCCTCGATCATGACGGCCATCTCGCCGACGACGGGGTTCGTCGCGTAGGCTGCCTCCAGCGTTTCGGGATTCAGCTTCTCGCCACCAGGCAGGACGAGGGTCTCGCCGGTCCGTCCGAGGACGTAGAGGTAGTCATCGGTGTCGAGCCGGCCACGATCGCCGGTGCGGAACCAGCCGTCCGCCGTGAACGCGAGCGCCGTTGCCGCCGCGTCACCGCGATAGCCGGCAAAGACGTTCGGGCCACGCACCTCGATCTCGCCGGCGCCGTCCGCCTCGGCGCGCGCAATGCGAACCTCGACGCCGAGCATCGGCTGCCCCACACTTCCGATTCGAAAACGACCGGGGCGATTGAACGTCACGAGCGGAGCGGCCTCGGTGAGTCCGTAGCCGACGAAGACCACATAGCCGAGCGCAGCCAACGCTTCTTCCGTCGCCTCATCGAGCGCGGCACCGCCGCAGGCCAGGCGATAGAGCGCAGGTGCGACGCTTCGCCGGATACCGCCGAAGATGCAACGCCCGAAGCCGTACCGGCCCTGGTGCACCGCGGCGACCGAGTGTCCCAGTGCTCGATCGAAGATCCCGGCAACGAGCGGGCCGCGCGTCTTCACGCTGCCTACGATCGTGGCGCGGAACGCGTCGTAGAGCCGGGGCACGCCGACGAGCGTGTTCACCCCGGTGACTCTCAACGCTCGGGCGAGCTCCGGACCACTGATCCCGCCGGGAAGAACGACCGTGCCCCCGACGCTGAGCGGCAACAGCAGCCCCACGACCAACGGAAAGATGTGGTGGAGCGGGAGCGGCAGTAGCGCGCGCACCTCGTGGTCCACGATACGTTCGGCCACGAGCCCGCGCAGGTTGGCCAGCACGTTGGCGTCGCTCAGCGGCACGGCCTTGGGCGTCCCGGTCGTGCCGGCGGTCTGCATGAGCAGCGCCATGTGCGGGTTCGCCGGGATCGCAACGCTTCGCTCGTAGCGGCGTTGCGTGAGGGCGAGCGATTCGTGAGAAACGCCCTCGGCGACAAACACGATCCGGCAGCCGTTGGCCACGATCGATGCGTTGCGGTCGGCCTCAGCCTGCCTGATGTCGAGCGGCATGACGCTCGCGCCGGCGGCGAGGATACCGAGAAACGTTCCGATCCAGGCGGCGCTGTTCGGCGCAACGATTCCGACCGGCTCTCGGGGCTCAACGCCGCTCGCGCGCAGTTCTTGCGCAAGGTCATGGGCGCTCGCGACGAGCTGCGCAAACGACACCGTGGCGAGTTCGCTCGGGCCGACTTCGAGGACCGCGGGAGCGTCGCCATAGGCCGCGAGCCGCGACACCAGCGCCTCGAGCGTCTCCGCCTGCGCGGGGCTGAAGTCCACGATTAGCGCAGTCCGCGTCGCCGGTTATCGCGCTTCGGGGTTGTCCTGTAACGTCGCGCGATGTTCGTTGCAGCGTTCCAGCAAGAGGAGATCGTCTGCCCAGGGACCCTCGGCTCGGCAACCGCAAGCCCAGTTCGCACGAACCCATTCTCCGCCGGAGATGGACTGAAGTCGCGCTACCTTGGACATGGCCGAATTGATCTCGGTGATATGGTACCCAGGCGTTCCTATCATGCATCCCACCCCCCGGCTGTCGTTGCCCTACGAGCGTCGCGGCCGGCTGTGAAGAATCGGTGAACCCGATGGTCATGACCGCCCCTCATCGCCGTCGCGATACTCGCCCCTGTCACACGGGAAAGCCCTTGGAGCATAAGCGGCTTTAGCCGTAGCTACGACGAACGTACGGTAGCGTACGAAGGTACGTTTGGAGACCGCGCCTCCG
>JBEKXE010000064.1:0-24449 GCA_049512335.1 Candidatus Lustribacter sp. | reverse complement strand
GGATCGCGCGCGATGCGCACCTCGCGCACGCGCGCGTCGAGCGCGTCGATCAGCATCAACCGGCCGATCAGCGGCGTACCGATCCCGAGCACGAGCTTGAGCGCCTCCGCGGCTTGCCACGTGCCGACGATCCCGGCCAACACGCCGAGCACGCCGCCCTCGGCGCAGTTCGGAACCAGCTCCGGCGGCGGCGGCTCGGGATAGAGGCAGCGGTAGCACGGGCCCGCTCTTCGACCGGGCTCAGGGCCTGGGGCGAACACCGACACTTGGCCGTCGAAGCGAAAGATCGAACCGTACACGACCGGTTTGCCTTCGAGCACGCCGGCGTCGTTGATCAGATAACGCGCGCCGAAGGTGTCGGTGCCGTCGACGACCACGTCGTAGAGCCTAACGATCTCGCGCGCGTTGGCCGCGTTCAGGCGCACCGGGAACGCGTCGACCGCGATCTGCGGGTTCAGCGCGCGCAACCGCTCCGCCGCCGTCGCAACCTTCGACGCGCCGACGTCGGCGGTGGCGTAGAGGATCTGGCGCTGGAGGTTGGTGACGTCGACCGTGTCGTCGTCGACGATGCCGATGCGTCCGACCCCGGCGGCAGCCAAGTACGCCAGCACCGGCGAACCGAGCCCGCCCGCGCCGACGACCAGCACGCGTGCCGCCGCGAGCTTCTCCTGTCCCGCCAGACCGACTTCGGGGATCAGCAAGTGGCGGCTGTAGCGCCGCAGATCGGTCGTGCCGCGCTGCCCGGCGGGCGTCATCGCGGGTGCCGTTCGTTGAGCCAGGCGAGGACGACGCTGCGCGAGCCCTCGCCGGCGAAGGTGTGATCGCTGGCCACCGTCGCAAACGACTTCGGTTCGGGCGCCCGCGCGAACAGCGCGTCGACGCTCGACCGCGCGACCATCCCGTCGCGTTCGGCGGCGATGAACAGCGTCGGCCGTCCGGCCAGCTTCGGCAGCGCCGCATCGAGCAGCGGCTGCCACTGCGCGGCGAGCTCCGGCAGTGCCAAACCGTCGACGTAGGACGAACGCAAATCGACCACGCCGCCGCGCGACAATGCGTCGAGCGCCTGCGGGCGGCCGTAGCCGGTGGCGATCGAGATGGCGCCGGCGATCGTGGGATCGTCGCCGGCCGTGCACAGCGCCGTCGTCGCGCCCATGCTGTGGCCCATCACGTAGAGCGTGCCGGCGCCACGGGCACGCGCTTCCGCAACCACCGCGTGCATCGCGTCCGTCAGATCGGTCGCCGCGTTGAGGCGGCCGCCGCTCGCGCCGAGCTTGTGGCCGGGAAAATCCAGCGAGTAGATCGTGAAGCCGTGGCCGGCGAGAAACGAGCACAGCATGTCGAGGTTTTGTTTCGAGCTCGAGTAACCGTGGCCGGCGACCAGCGTCACCGAACGCGGCCGGCGCGCTTCGTAGCCGAGCACGGCGACTTCGTTGCTGCCGGCCTGCACGCGGAAGAGATCGACGTTCACGGCGGGGTGTTGGCGATCCAGGCCGTGCCGCCGTCGCGGTAGGTCTCCCGCTTCCAGATCGGGGCGCGCGCCTTGAGCGTGTCGATCGCAAACTCGCACGCGTCGAAGGCGGCCCCACGATGCGGCGCGCCGACCGCAATTGCAACGCTGGCTTCGCCGAGCGCCACGCGCCCGGTGCGGTGCACGATCGCGATCCGCAACGGGCCGAACCGCTCGGCGGCCTCGGCCGCGATCGCTTCGAAGTCGGCGCGCGCCAGCTCGACGTAGGCTTCGTAGTCCAAGGCCTCGACCGGCCGTTCGTCGCCGGGCGACGTTTCGCGCGTGGTGCCGAGGAACGTGCAGATCGCACCGTGTTCGGGGCTTGCAACCTGCGCGATCAGCGTCTCGAGCTCGATCGGCTCCGGGCCGATCGCGATCATCCGCCGCCCACCGGCGGCAAGAGCGCGATCTCGTCGCCGTCCACGACGCGCGCCGTTCCGTCGACGATCACGCCGTTGCGCGCGAAGCGCGTCGACGCACGCAGGCGCCCGGCTTCGGGCGACGACGCCGTCAGCGAGGTCCACACGTCCTCGAGCGTTGCCGACGCGCCGACGTCGAGCGTGCGCTCGCCGAATCCGAGCAGCTCGCGCAGGCGCGCAAATGCGAGCACGCGCAGGGCCATCAGTAACCGCCCAGATCCGTCGTGTAACCGTGGCGCTCGAGCCAGGCGCGGCTCTCGTCGTGTTGGCCGAGCAGATCGATCCGGTTACAGGTCAGCTTGTGCAGGAGGACTTCCCAGAAGTGCTGGCCTTGGTTGTACACGTCGTCCGGGATCTGGTTGTACGCGCGCGAGTGCTCGCGCAGACCTTGCCAATCGCGCCGCCTCAGCAGGTCGCGCAGGGCGTCTTCGTATTGCGGTGAGGGTGCGGCGGGTTGCATCTACGCGCTCTTCTTCTCCGCCGGCACGCAAAAACGCTCGATGGCCTGCGCGACGCCGTCGTTCTCGTTGCTCGCGGTCACGTAGCGCACGGCTTGGCGCACCTCGGGCGCGGCGTTGGCCATCGCCACGCCGATGCCGGCCCACTGCAGCATCGGCACGTCGTTACGCGAGTCGCCGATAGCGAGCACGCGGTCGCTGGGAATCTGGAAATCCGCGCACAGCCGCGTCAGCGCGTTCTTCTTGTTCGCTTCGCGGCTCAGCACGACGCACTCGACGAAATCGTGCCACGTCTCGTAAAGATACGTCAGCGGCAGGTCGCCGAATTCGCGCTGCATCGCCTCGACCGCCGGCGCGCCCAGGAATCGGATGAACGTCGGTGCGCCGTTCTTGAGCGCTGCCAGCAGCGAGGGTACCTCGCGCCAGCCCGGGCCGAGCATATCCTGCATGTAGACGTGCGAGCCGGTCACGCGCCAGAACATTTCCTCGGCGTAGACCGCGACGTGGACGCCGTTGCGCTCGGCGAACTCCAGCATCGGCTTCGCATGCTCGAGCGGAACGGGGAGATGCACCAAAACCTTGTTGGCGCCGAAATCTTTCGTCAGCGCGCCATGACAGCAAATCACCGGCAGGTTGAGACCAAGGTCGCGCGAGACCCTGATCGGCGTGTCCGCGCCGCGACCGGTGACGAGCACCACCCGAATGCCGTTGCCCAGAGCGCGCGCGATGGCCGTCCGGTTGGCAGGCGAGATCGACTCGTCGGCCGCGAGGAGCGTTCCGTCGAGATCGAGGGCGATGAGGTCGATTGGCTGCGTCACGTGGGAGGGTCGTCTTTCATCAAGGGCTGAGCCGGCGTTCCATGCGAACGGTCCGGACTCGATACCGCCCGTCGGGCTCGAGCCGCACGTTCGCCGCCACGATCCCGGCGGCCGGGCCTTCGAGCAACGACTCGACGTCGAGCCCCGGTTCCGGGTCGGCCCAGTATTCCTCGCCGGCGGCGAACCCGCTGGCCAGGTACGCGGCGATCGCTCGCCGGTTATACCCCGCCACCTCGAGATGCAGCCGGCGAAAGCCTTCGCTGCCAAGAACCTCGACGAACGCCCCGAGGATGCGCCGGCCGAGGCCCCGGCCTACGTACGCCGGGTCGAGCATGATGCCGAGCTCACCCGCGGCGCCGGAGTCCATGTTCCGGACGATCAGGGTGGCGATCACCCGGCCGTCCGCCAGCCCGGCGTAGGGGCGCCGGAGCTCCGGCGAGCCCGCCAGGAACACCCACAGCTTGTCGGCGTCGGCCGGGGTCAGCGCGGGCAAGTTGTAATGCCCGAACAGCGGGTCGGTATGACGCGCCCAGTCCGCGAAGGCATCGACGTCTTCGCGCCGCATCGGCCGGATCGCAACGATCGCTTCGCTTTGGACGTTGTTCGAAATATGCGCCTCCTCGCTCGGTCCCTCGCGGGAACGACCGTCGCTTTCCTCGCAGCCGGCGCGACTGCCCTTGCCCAAGGCGAGCACTGCACGCACGACACGCTGACGATCGACGGCTCGCCGATGACGGCTACGTTCTGCGTCACCGGTCCGCCCGCCGCCGCGCAGGTGACCGTCACCGAGACCTACGTGCGCGGGGGCCAGCACCTCACGCGGCCGCTGACGATCGATCTCGTGGACGGCGCGCCGGTGACCCGGGCCGTCGACGACATCCCGCTGGCCGACCTCGGCTCGAACAAACAGCTGCACGTCACGATCGCCTATCACTCGGGCACGGCGCTGCTCGAACACGCGCTGCTCCTGCCGGGCGCCGTCGTCCTGAAGTAACCGCAACCTCCGGTTGCCGGACGCGGTTCGTAGGGCGCGAAATGGCCTGTACGGCGATAGCCCCCGGTATGACGCCCGCGGAGCGGAGCCGATACGTCATCGAGCACCTCCCGCCGGGTCTCTTTCGGGTCCCCGAAGGCGAAGACGGGGCCATCGCCTGGCGGATCGCATCGGAGCCCTTCCGGCTCGCGCCCGCGACCCTCGCGAAGATCGAAGCGCTCGGCACCGACCTGGTCGCCTTCTACCGCGCCCTCAACGCCCTCTACACGCGCAGCGCGCGCGGCACGGTCCCGCCGTTTCTGGCCGACTACCTCGACCGCGGCAAACCCGAGAGCATCGTCAAGCTCGCGCGGCAGAACCGCTTCCGGGCCGACATCCCGCAGGTGATCCGGCCCGATCTGATCCTCACCGACGGCGGCTTCGTCGCCAGCGAGCTCGACAGCGTGCCGGGCGGCATGGGCTTCGTCGGCGCGATGGCCCACACGTATTGCGAGCTGGGCCTCGACACGATCGGCGATAACGACGGGATGCCGCACGCCTTCACCGCGATGGCCGCTGCGACGACGCAGAAAGAACGCCCGTTCACCGCGATCGTCGTGTCCGAAGAATCGTCCGATTATCGCGGCGAGCTGACATGGCTCGCCGAGCGCATCCGGACGCTGGACTTGGGCGACGTGCACGTCTGCGCACCGCAAGACATCATCTTCACCGAAGAAGCCCTCTTCCTGCGCCGCGCCGAGGGACAAGAAGACCGCATCGACCTGCTCTACCGCAACTTCGAGCTGTTCGATCTGCTCAACATCCCCAAGCAAGAGCTGATGCTCTACGCGGCGCGCCACAACCGCGTGAAGATGACGCCGCCGCCGAAGGCGCAGTTCGAAGAGAAGTCGGCGTTCGCGCTGCTGCACCATCCGCTGCTCGAGGCGCTGTGGCGCAAAGAGCTCACCGACGACGTCTTCGCGCGCCTCAAAAATTTGTTTCCGCAGACGTGGATCCTCGATCCGCGCCCGCTGCCGCCGCAAGCCGCGATCATCGGCCTAACCGCGAACGACCTGCCGGTCCAGGAATGGTCGCAACTCGAGACGCTCGGCAAAGGCGAACGCGACTACGTCGTCAAGCCGTCCGGCTTCAGCGAGCTGGCCTGGGGTTCGCGCGGCGTGCGCATCGCCAACGATCTCACGCGCGAAGACTGGAAGGCCGCGCTCGTCGACGGGCTGGCCGCTTTCGAGCGCACGCCGCACATCCTGCAGCGCTTCCACAAAGGCCGGCGCGTGAAGGTGGAATACTTCGATCCCGCCGGCGACGGTATGCGAACGATGGACGGGCGCGTGCGCCTGACGCCGTACTTCTTCGTCACCGGCGAGAGCGTGCGAGTGGGCGGGATTCTGGCCACCGTTGCGCCGGCCGACAAACGGCTCATCCACGGGATGAGCGACGCGATCATGGCCCCGTGCGCGATCGCCGAGGACGGCGCCTGACCCGCAGCTCCAACGCACCTTCGTGGCTCGCCCTTCGCTGGTTGGGAATCGCCGGCGCGATCGCCGGCCTACTCGCCGTACGTTTTTTCGCACCGTCGTGGCTGCATGGAACCACGCGCTGGGTGGCGGCGTACGACGTCGCGGCGATCGTGCTGCTCGCCTACGACTGGACCTTCGGCTTACGCAATAACGCGACCCATACGATTCGTCGCGCGGCGGAAGCGGATCCGGGACGGAACTTACTCGCCGGGATCGTACTCGTCAGCGTCATCGCGGGCCTAGCGTCGGCGGTCTCGATCCTCGGCCGCGGCCCGGACGTGCCGGCGTCCGATCACAGCATCGCGGTCGCCGTCGGCATCGCGGCGGTGGCGCTGGGCTGGTTTCTGATCCACACGATGTACACGTTCCGCTACGCGCATCTCTACTACTACGACTCGGACCAGGACGGCTCCGCGCAGCGCGGCTTGACCTTCCCCGGCACGGCCGATCCCGACGACTACGACTTCGCGTACTTCGCGTTCGTGGTCGGGATGACGTTCCAAGTCTCGGACGTGCAGATCACCGACCCCGGCGTACGCAGCGTCGTGCTGCTGCACGGGATCCTCTCGTTCGGATACAACACGGCGATCCTGGCGCTGGTCGTGAACCTCGCCTCAAACCTGCTCAATACGCATTAGGCGCCGACGACGTCTTTGGTTTTCCAGGCGATGTTTTGCGCGCGGTCGCCGACGCGTTCGATCGTCGCGAGCACGAAGAGCAGGATCGTGCCGGCGGGCACCACGCCCGAATCGGCTTGCATCTCGGTTTGCAACGCCTCGATGCCGCTGCGATACAACTGGTCGACCTCGTCGTCGCGCTCGATGACCGAATCCGCCACCGCGGCGTCCCCTTCGCGGTAGGCGCGCATCGCGTCGGCCAGCATCGACTGCGCGACCGCCGCGATCTGCCCGATCTCGACCGACGCCGGCCGCACGGGCACGTCGATCAGCTTGATCGCGTTCTTCGAAATGTCGACCGCGTAGTCGCCGATCCGCTCGAGGTCGGTGACGATCTGGAGCGCGCCCGCGATCGCGCGCAACTCGCTCGCGACCGGCTGCTGCTTCCAGATCAACTCGATGCAGGCCGCTTCGACCCGGCGCCGGGTGTCGTCGATCTCGTCGTCGCCGGCGATGACGCGGGCGGCCAAGGCACCGTCGCGGCGCTCGAGCGCATACGTGGCCGAGCGGATCGCGTCGAGCGTCAGCGCGCCGAGGCGAACGACGTCGAGACGTGCGTTATCCAAGGCTTGATGATAGGCGGTACGCATCCCGTCACTATATCACGCGCGGGCGTCTCGAGCGCACCCTTAATGTCTTCTTACGAAAGGGCGCCCTTCTCCAGCCCGCCAACCGCGACGGCATGGACGACACCCTCAAGCTGGACATCGACGGCAGCATCGCCACCCTCACGCTCAACCGCCCGGCGGTCCTCAACGCGCTCAACGCCGACCTGCTGAGCTTGCTCGAACAGGCCCTGGATGCATTCGACGGCGACACCGAGTTGCGCGCGGTGATCATCACGGGCGCCGGGGAACGCGCGTTCGCCGCGGGTGCCGACATCGCCGAACTCGCCGCGCTCGAGGGCGCGGTGGCCGGCCAGCACAAAGCGCGCACGGGTCAGCGCATCACGCAGCTGATCGAAGCGCTGCCGGTGCCGGTGATCGCGGCCGTCAACGGCTTTGCCCTGGGCGGCGGCTGCGAGCTCGCGATGGCCTGCGACATCCGGATCGCGAGCGAGAACGCGAAGTTCGGTCAACCCGAAGTGACCCTCGGCCTCACGCCCGGTTACGGCGGCTCACAGCGCACGACCCGGCTCGTCGGTCCCGGCATGGCCCTCTACCTCTGCCTCACCGGCGAGACGATCGACGCGGCCGAAGCGCTGCGCATCGGGCTCGTGCAGCGCGTCGTCCCGATCGCCGGCCTGCTCCCCGAAGCGAAGCGCATCGCGCAACTGATCGCCGGCAAGGCGCCGCTCGCCGTGACGGCGACCAAGCGCGCGATCCGCGAGGGCGCCGCGCTGCCGCTGGCCGAGGGGCTCGCGCTCGAAGCGCTGCATTTCGGCACGATGATCGGCACCAGCGACTTCCGTGAAGGCTCGCGGGCCTTTCTCGAAAAGCGCAAGCCCGTCTTCGAAGGGCGCTAGAGCAGGAAGTCGCGCGCCGGAAACGCCTTGTCGATGAAGCCGTATTTGGCGGCGGCGTCGATCACCGGCTGATATTCGGCCGGCACGAGTTTCGTCGCGATGACCGAGTGCGTCATGTTTTGCAGCTTGGTCTCGTCGATTTTCGCAAACGACGCTAGAAAAGGCGTCATCTCGGCGGGATGAGCGTTGGCGTAGGTCACGGCCGGGAGCAGTCCCGCCAGGAAGTGACGCACGATGTCGCCGTTTTGCGCGAGATAGGCGCGGGTCGTATACCAGGTGTTGACGATGTAACGCTTCCCGATCGCCGCATTCGGTTCGCCCAGATTCTTGAACGTGCCGGCGGACATCGCATCGCCGAGCTGCGTGTTGCTCACGACCGTGGCGTCGATGCGGCCGGCTTCAACCGCCGCCAGCACCGACGACGCCGGCACCTCGATGAACTTCAGCGTGCGCGAATCGCCGCCGTTCGCATCGGTCCACGCCTTGATCGCAATGACGCGCGCATCGACGAGCGAGGACACGCCGATCGTCTTGCCGTTGAAGTCCTTGCCCGGCAACAGCGGCGAGTCTTTGCGCACGATCAGGCCCGACGTCGGCTTGTCGGCGGTAAACACGACCGACGGCGCGATGATGACGAACGGCAAGCCGCGGGCGTACGCTGCGATCAGCGCGATCACACTCGACTTGGCGATCGGCAGCGCGCCGCTGGCGACCGCGCTGGCGCCCACCGCTCCGCTCAGCAACGGGTTGACGTGCAGGTCGAGGCCTTCGCGCGCGAACGTTCCGGCGGAGATGCCGTAGAGCGTGGCTGCGATGTCGTCGTCCAGCGTGGCGCCGACGGTCAGCGACGTCGTCGCCGCGCGCGCCGGCAAAGCGGCGGCGAGCGCCGCCAGCGCTCCGGCGGCCAACACGTTCGAGCGGGATATGCGGTTCATCAGCTTCCCTCTTCCCGGCCGGCGAGGACGCCGGTCGCGCGCAAGAACTCGACCGACATGTTCCAGGCCATGCGGGCGGCAAGCTCGTGGTACGCGAACGGCGCGAAAAATCCGTGGTCGGCATCGGAGAAGACGATCTCGTCGTGCGCTTTGCCGGCGGCGCTGAGCGCATCGGCTACCGCGCGGCGTTCATCGCGCGGGATGTAGCCGTCCGCCCCGCCCCAGATCATCAGGATCCGCCCGTGCTGCGTTTTCGCATGCTCGAGGAGATCGGGGGCGATGCGGTTGCCGTACATCGAGATCGCCGCGCCCAACGGCAGGTGCGCGTTGGCGAAAAATGCACCCTGGCCGCCGCGGCACCAGCCGATCGCGGCGATGCGCTCGGGCGGCACCCCCTCCGCGGAGGTCAACAACGCGTATGCGTCCCGCACGTCGAGCAGCACGTTTTCGACCTTCAGCGCGCGCATGTGCTCGCGATTCGCTTCCATGCCGCGCGGATCGTCGTATTCGATGCCGACGCCGCCGCTGCGGTGAAACAGCTCCGGAACGACCGCCGTGAAGCCCAGCGCGGCGAAGCGCCGTGCGATGTCTTGCAGGTAACTATTGTAGCCGAACGCGTCCTGCAGCACGATCAGGCCGGCCGGCAAATGCTGGGCCGATTCCGGCGGCCGGAACACGTGCAACGGCGCGAGTTGTTCGCTCACTTCTGCGCCGGCGGCGTCCACATGATGTCGGCAGCGGAAACGGGCCGGTCGAGGAAGCCGTAGCGATATGCGACGTCGAGCGGCGGTTGGATCAGCTTCGGATCGAGGTCGATCCCGTACACCGACCGCCCCATCGCGTCGACGACGGCCTGCGACATCTTCGAGTACTTGCTGAGGATGACGGCCGATTCTTTGTGGTGCGCGTTGCCCCAGATCGCCGCCTCGCGAATGGCGGCGACGAAACGCGTAGCCGCATCGGGGTTCGCTTTGAGCCAGGCGCCCGTCGCGAACCAGCCGAGGGTCATGAAGCTCGACGCGACGCCGTCTTCGGCGCTGCCGATCACGCGCGTGTCGGCGCTCGCGGCGGTGGCGAACGGCTCGGTCAGCACGACCGCATCGACGCGGTGCTGCGCCAGCGCGGCGTCCATCTGCGGAAACGGAACCTCGACGAATTGCAGGCTCTTGCCGTTGCCGCCGTGCTTGTCGTCCCACGCCATCGTTGCGATCTGCAGCATGCCCTTGATGCCGGCGACCGCGACGGTCTTGCCGTTGAGGTCGGCGGCCGTGTGGATCGGCGACGCCAGCGGCACGCAGACGACCTCGGTCGGCTTCGCCTTCTCCGTGAACAGCCCCGAGGGGGCGATGAACCGAAAGTCGATCCCGTGCAAGTAGGCTTGCGCGACCGTCGCGGTGTTGGCGGAGCCGATGTTGATGCTGCCGCCCAGCATCGCCGCCGCTTCTCCTTCCACCGTCACTTGCGCGGTGTTGATGTGGACGTCGAGCCCGGCTTTCTTGAAATAGCCCAAATCCTGCGCGTAGAACAGCGGTCCGTTCAGGTCGAAGGGCGCACCGCTCACCTCGATCGGTATCGGCGTTTGCGCCGTCGCCGAACGTACGGCCAGCATCACGGCAAAGACCACCAAGAGCGCCGGTCGCTTCATCTGCATGTTCCTCCCCAACCGGTCACGAAAGTTGGTGCATGCAGACCGGTGATACCTCCGACTTCGCCCACGTGGGGCCCGAGACGTTAGCCGGGCGCTATTTGCGCCGTTTCTGGCATCCGATCGCGCGCAGCGCCGATCTCGAACCGGGGCGGCCGGTGCGCGCCGCGTTTGCGAACGAACACTTCACGCTCTATCGCGGGCAGAGCGGCGCCGTCGTGCTGCTCGACGACCGGTGTCCGCACCGGCAGACGTCGCTCGCCTTCGGCTGGGTCGAGGACGACTGCATTCGCTGCCTCTACCACGGCTGGGTGTTCGATCCGGCCGGTCAGTGCGTCGAGCAACCGGCCGAAAACGCCGCGTTCGCGGCCAAGGTCAAGATTCGCGCCTATCCCGTGCGCGAGTACTTCGGCTTGGTGTACGGCTACTTCGGCGCGGGCGAGCCGCCGGAATTTCCGCGCTATCCCGAGTTCGAAGAGGCGACCGGCGCCGACTATTCGGTCAACGCGCACGAAGTGCCGTGCAGCTGGTTCCAGCGGCTCGAGAACGACGTCGACGAGGTGCACGTCCACTTCGTGCACTCGGTGTCGACGCGCGCGATCGGCTTGAAGGAACTGCCGGAAATCACCGTGACCGAGACCGACTACGGCATCCGGCGCGAAGGGAAACGCTCGGGCGCGGGCGTGAACGTGCCGCGCGTCGGTCATCTCATGATGCCCAACATCAACATGACCGATCTGCCGCCGTCGCCGGAGATGCGCTACTGGACCGTGCACTTGGCCTACCGCGTGCCGATGACCGACGAGTCGTCGATGACGTTTTCGATCCGGTTGAAGAAACCGGAACCCGGCGCCGAAGGGAACGGGCACGGCAAGACGAGCGGGGCGGTGAAGAACCGTCCCGATTGGGGCGTCGACCCGAACGAGTACGTCGAGAAAATTCTGGCCGGCAAGATGCGCTTGCAGGACGTGGATCCCGACTATCCGGCGCTCTTCGTCGTGGAGGACAACGTCGCGCTCGCCGGCCAAGGCCGCATCACCGAGCGGCACAAAGACCGCCTCGGACAATCCGACAAGGGCATCATCCTGCTGCGCAAGATCTGGGAGCGCGAATTGCGTGCGCTGGCCGAAGGCCGTCCGCTCAAGGTGTGGTCGCGGCCCAAACACCGGCTCGATTTAGCCGTGACGAACATCCGCGAGACGGCCGACTTCGTCTAAACGCTCGCAAGGCGTGCGCCCTCGGCGAGCGCCGCGAGCTTGGCCCAGGCGATTTGCGGATGGCAGCGTCCGCCGAACCCGCAATCGGCGCCGGCGATTACGTTCTCTTTGCCGACGAGGCCGGTAAAGCGGCGAATGCGCTGGGCGACCAGCTCCGGATGCTCGACGACGTCGGTCGAATGGGTGACGACGCCGGGGATGATGATCTTTCCCGCCGGGAGTTTGACGGTTTCCCAGATCGCATATTCGTGTTCGTGCCGCACGTTCGCGCTTTCGAACAGATACGCGCCGGCCTTGACCTTGAGCATGACGTCGACGATGTTCCGCATCTCGAGGTCGTAAGCGTGCGGTCCGTGCCAGCTCCCCCAGCAGAGATGATACCGGATCTGTTCGACCGGGATATTGGCCAGGGCGTGGTTCAGCGCTTCCACGCGCACCATGCACCAGGCGCGGAACGCCTCCAAGCCCATCGAGATGCCGATGCGGTCCCAGAGTGCCGTGAGCCATGCATCGTCGACCTGAACGATGAAGCCGGCCGCGGCAACCATCTCGTATTCGGTACGCAGCCCCTCCGCAAGCGCGAAGATGAACTCTTCCTGGGTTGCATAGTATTCGTTGCTCCGATACGCTTCGAGGCTGGCGGGCGCCGTCGTCGTGAGGAAGACGTCCTCATCCGGCCGGACGAAGCTCTTGACCATCTCGATCTCGCGCTGGAGCGCCGCTTGACCGCGGTAACTGATCGGCCCGGTGCAGACCCAATGCGTGCGCTTGCGGATGCGCTCGCCTTCGCGCACGTAGAATAACGTCTGCCGTTCGTTCGCATAGGTATAGAAGTCCGCGAACTCGCGGCGGTCGGCGCCCTGCGCAATCAACGGTTCACCGGCGAGGACGCCCGCTTCGAAACCGTTGAGCCGGTCGTCGGTATACGACAGCCAGTCGCCGCCCTTCGCGTATTCGCCGTCGTTGATGACGTCGAGGCCGACCTCGCGCTGCTTGGCGATCACGTCCCCCACGGTCTTGCGCAACTCCCGCTCGTCGGTTGCCGCGTTGGTCCACGAACCGTCCGGCTGCGGCAAGCTGCCGACATGCGTCGTGAGGATTTTGGACCCGCTTCTTTTCATCGTGGACCGTCGGATTCGTTTGAGGTGACGGGAATCTTCCGGGCCCGCGTGGGAGCACCGGCAATGACCCGACGCCTTCTCGGTCTCTTCGCCACGATCGCACTGGTCGCGGTCGCCGTCGTCGCGGCACGCTCCGCCGGTGCGCTCGCGCCGGCGTTCACGCCGCAGCAGCTCTCGCAGCCGCCGGTCGACAACTGGATCACCAACGGCGGCACGCTCAGCAACGAGCGCTACTCGCCGCTCAAGCTGATCGGCACATCGAACGTCGGGCAGCTCAAGGGCGTATGGATGACGGAGCTGCCCGGCGCGACGGCGGCGAAGTATTCGGCCGAGGCGCAGCCGCTCGAGTACAACGGCGTGATCTACATTCCGATCGGCACCGACGACGTGTTCGCGGTCAGCGTCGACACCGGCAAAGTGCTCTGGCACTACCAAGCGCATCTCGATCCGGCGATCTCCACGGTGTGCTGCGGTTGGCTGAGCCGGGGCCTCGCGCTCGGCGACGGCAAGCTCTTCATCGGCCAGCTCGACGGCAAGCTCGTCGCACTCGATCAGTCGACCGGTAACGTCGCGTGGTCGACGCAGGCCGCCGATTGGAAAGGCGGGACGACGATCACCGCCGCGCCGCTCTACGTCGACGGCCTCGTGATGGCCGGCGTCTCGGGCGGCGAGTTCAAGGCGCGCGGCCACCTCATGGCCTTCAACGCGGCGACCGGTAAGGAAGTCTGGCGCTTCTACACCGTGCCGGGTCCGGGCCAGCGCGGGTTCGAGACGTGGCCGCAAACCGGCGATGTGTGGAAGGGCGGCGGGGCAGCGATCTGGCAAACGCCGTCGGCCGATCCGAAGCTCGGTATGCTGTATTTCTCGACCGGCAACCCGAGCCCCGACGACGACGGCGCCGTACGCCCGGGCGCGAACTTGTTCTCCGTCTCCATCGTCGCGCTCGACATCAAGACCGGCAAGTTGCGCTGGTACTATCAGATGGTCCACCACGATCTGTGGGACTACGACGCGCCCAGCCCGACCGTGCTGTTCGACGCGACGATCCACGGCAAACTCGTCCACGGCATCGGCGAAGCGCCGAAGACCGGCTTTCTCTATCTGCTCGACCGCACCAACGGCAAGCCGATCTATCCGATCCCGGAGAAGCCGGTACCGCAAGAAGCCGATCAAGCGACGTATCCGACGCAGCCGTTCCCGGCACTCCCGCCGGCGCTGGCGGTCCAAATACCGACTCCCGATCAAGTCGCGGAAATCCAGAAGCGCGCGAACGGCCAGCCGATGGCCGTCGCGAAGCACCTCTACACGCCGTACAAGAATACGATGATGGTGACGGACCCCGGACCGGCGGGCGGCACGAACTGGGCGCCGTCGAGCTACGATCCGGTGACGCACCGCATGTACGTGTGCGGGCAGAACGGCGTCGCCGGCATGACGGCCGGTGACGCGCCGCCGCCCTCGCCCAACCCCAACGGCGCGCTCGTTCACGACGTCGGCTCGATCTGGACGGTCGGCGGCCCCAACACGGGCTATTTCGACGCGGTCGACGTCACGACCGGAAAGGTCGTCTGGAAGCAGCATTTCGCCGACTCGTGCTACTCGGGTTCGGTCGTGACGGCCGGCAATCTCGTCTTCGTCGGCCGCAACGGCGGCGAACTCCAAGCGTACAGCGCGAAGACGGGCGCGCTGTTGTGGCGTTTCCAAACCGGCGCCGGCGCGAACAACGTCGCCACCGTGTTCCGTCACAACGGCAAGGAGTATCTCGCGTTCTTCGCCGGCGGCAACGCGCTGGGCGCGACGCCGCACGGCGACAACCTGTGGTTGTTCGGTTTAGACGGCACCCTCGGCCCGGCACCACCGCCGGGCGCGGGCGCGGGCGTGCAACATGCAGGTGAGGGCACGCCGGTGCCACTCGCGCCGGCGAACGCCGCCAACGGCGCGGCGGTATTCACGGTGAACTGCGCGATCTGTCATGGTGGGACCGGCACCGGCGGCAACGGCGGCCCGGATCTGACCTCGCTACCCGACGCGAAAGACATGGCGAAGGCCGTGCAGCAGGTGACGAACGGCGGCGGCGGCATGCCGGCGTTCCAAGCCACGCTGACGCCGCAGCAGATTGAAGACGTCTCCGCGTTCGTCGTGCAAACGATCAATCACGGTCAAAGCGCGAAGTGAGCCGCTCTTAGCAGAAGAATCGACGGACCCTATCGAACGCAGCGGTCGTGAAAGAATTAACGATGTCGCTGGTCCCCGGGCCGCTGACCGATCCGATCCTCGGCAAAGACGTGCCGGTGGGGGGCGAAGCTACCTGGTCGATCACGCCCGGCGCCTCGGTCGACAGCAATTCGCGCGCCATGCTCGAGGGAAAATTCGACGTGGCCGAGATGTCGTTCGCGACATTCCTCAAAGCGTTCGAACTGGGCCGGGACTTGATCGGGCTGCCGCTCTTTACCGGGCGCGGTTTTCTGCAGCCGGGCATCCTGTGCGCGACGGCCGCCGGCATTAAGCGGCCGGAAGACATCGCGGGCAAGCGCGTCGGCGTTCCGCAGTACTGGATGACGTCGTCGGTATGGCATCGCGCCGTGTTGGAGCAGCAGCACGGCGTAAAGCCGGCCGCGGTGAAATGGTTCACCGCCGTCGAGGAACGCTTCGAGAACCTCGTCTTCCCGCCGGGCGTGTCGGTCGAACGTTTGCCCGAGGGCACGGGTGTGCAAGAAGCGCTTACGCAAGGGCTGGTCGACGCGATCATGACGCCGCCGCGCGGCGTACCGAAGTCGATGCCCGCAGGCTTGTCCTCGCCCTACGCGGACCTCGCCCAAGCGCAAGCCGATTATTTTGCGAAGACGCACGTCTTTCCGATCATGCACTTCGTCGTGATGCGCAAATCGCTCACCAAGGAGCTGCCGTGGCTGGCCGGCGCGGTGACCGCGGCCTTCGACGCGGCCAAGAAGCGTGCCGATGCGAGCGGCGGGCTGCGGCCGGTCATCGCGGGACTCTCGACGGACGAAGAACGGCGCCTGCTGGGCGACGACCCGTGGGCCTTCGGCCTGACGGCGAACAAAGCGGCCGTCGACACGTTCTTCGGCACCGCCCACGCCCAGCAGTGGGTCGGCGGCGGCGTCAACGTGGGGAACTGTTTCGTCTAACCCAGGCCGTTAGGCGGGCCGGCGTAATCCGAGCCGCTCGAGGCGCGGCAGCACCTCGTCGCGGAAGTACGGAAACTCCGTGAGGTAGTTCACGAACGAAAACGCGAATCCGGCGAAGCCCGCTTCGTGCAGTTGCAACAAGCCGGCGGCGCATTCGTCCGGGGTTCCGAGGATCGGGCAACCACCGTGTCCGACCGCGATGCGCCGGCGCCGCTGCACGAACATCTCGTGATTGCTGTCCATCGGAATCACTTTGCCGCCGGCCGACAGCTCCAGCATGTGGTCGATCGCGTCCCAGTCACCGTTTTCGTCGACAACGTAATGCTCGTAGTCCAAGGCTTCCTGACGCGTCGGACGGCAGATGGCGTAGCCGGACGTGTAGATCCCGATGTCCCGCCCGCTGGCCGCGGCCGCCGCGAGCGTGGCCGCGTTGTCGGCGCGATTTTCCTCGAGGCTGCGCCAGTTGCGGAACAGCATGTCGGCGTGCGTGACCGCGAACTCTTGCCCGCGCGGCGACGTTCCGGCGTTCATGATGATCGGCCGCGTTCCGCCGAAGGGCTTGGGCTCGGCTTCGACGTCTTTGAGCTGGAAGTACTCGCCGTCGAAGTCGAAGGGCTCGGCTTCGGTCCACATGCGCTTGACCGCGCTGATCCACTCGGCGCCGTGCGCGTAGCGCTCCGCGTGGCCGCGCTGGTCGAGCCCGAACATCTCGAATTCGTCGGCATTCCAGCCGCACACGAGGTTGAGCCCGAACCGGCCGTGACTGATCTGATCGGCAGTGACGAATTGCTTCGCGGCGAACACCGGGTGAACGAGCGGCGCGTGAACGGTCGCGAAGATCGTGATCTTCTTGGTGGCGGCGAGCAAGCCGCAGGCCCACGCCGTCGATTCGAAGCCCGCGCCCTCGAAGTTGGTCGCGCCGCCGTAGCCTTTCCAGCGCGCGACGGGCAGATGGAAGTCCATCCCGGCTTCGTCGGCGAGTTGCGCGGCCTTGAGATTGTCGTCCCAGTTGCCCGACCAGCGCTCCGGCACTTTGGTCGCCGACCGTCCGGACGAGAGATTTAGCCCGAACAAGCCCAGCTTGAACGCGTTGCGGCTGAACGTGGACACACGGCTGCGAAGGCCGGACGCCGGCTGAATCATCCGAGCAGCGCACTCCGCAGGCCGGCGGCATCGTCCTTGCGCGCGAGTTCCTCGAGCGCGTCGATGGTGAGGGTCGCCGGGACGAACCGGAACGCGGTCGTCCACTTCTTCTCGATGTCGTTCCAGGTCAGCGGGTTTTCGACGTCGCCGCGCGGGTGCAGCAGCTCGCGCTCGAAGGTCTTCCCGTTCGTCTTGACCTGCGCGGTGCCGGCCCAGACGCGCGGATAGAGCGCCGTCAGCGGTTCCGAATTCGTCACCGTCACGCTGTTCATCAAGCGCGCGACGCGCGGCTCCGCGGTGTGAATCACGCTGCGCTCGATGTCGTAGAGCTCGTCGGGATAGAATGCGGCCAGGGCCAGTTGATAGCGGATGCTACGCGTTTCGCCCTTCGACCGCGGTTGCTTCACGCGGTCGATCATAGCACTGTACTGCGCTTGCGGGAACACCTGGATCGCCTCGATGGCTTGGCCGTCAATCGACTCCTCGCGCAGCAGCGAAGCAAACGCCTCGGTCGTCGCCAACGCTTGGCGCGAGGAGTGGTACGGCTTCAGGCCGACCCGGTCGAGCGCGGGCGACATGTTCGCCCAGTCGCCCATGCGCTCGGGCTCGAGGTCGAAGCACGTCGCGAAAATGCCCTCATCGCCTTGCAGGCCGTCGGCCGCACCGATCGCCGCGGTCATGCCCGCCTGCACGGCGCAGCCCAGCGTGATCCAGCGCGATGTCGGTTCGGTCGCAATGCGGCCCGCGTTGCCGGTCGTCATCGAGGCGGCGATCGCCAACGCGTGCAACAGGCGCTGCTCGGAGAGGCCGATGATCTTGCCGAGCGTGGCGGCAGCCGTCATCGCGCCGCCCAGATACGTCGGCCAGCGCGCACCGTACACGATCGACGGACCGTTGGCCGCGCCGCCGAGGCACGCCATCATCTGATAACCGGCGATGATGCCGGCCATAAACGTCTCGGCCGAAACCTTCCCGAGCGTCGTCGCCGTCAGCGCCACCGGCAGCACGACGGCGCCCGGCGTGGTGCACGACCACAGATCGATGTCGTCGCACTCCGTCAGCCGCCCCGATACGCACAACCGCGCCGCTTCGGCGGCCGGCCCGCCGTTGGGCATCAGCTTGCACAGCACGCCCGTCGTGAGCTTGCCTTCGCTCGTGAGACCGCCGGCGTGAATGGCGGCGGCTGAATCGAACGCATGCAACCGCGCGTTGTCCAGCGTGGCGGCCGGGACGCGCGCGACGTCCAGGGCCGTAATGTAGGCGGTGAGCTCGCGAACGAATTCGTTGGCGCCCATTTAGTGCGGCCGCACCCAGGTCTCGGACCAGGCGAGGCCGGCCGAGGAGTTGTCCCGCCCGTCGCGTTTGGCCGGGCGCGGTTCGCCGCCGGCAACCTTGCCGTCGATCGCCAAGCGCGCATGCCGCGCGGGGATGTAGAGCGCGTAGTGGCCGTGTCCGCGGCCTTCGGACGCATTGGCGGCGGTGGCGCCCTTGAACGCGGGCAGAAAATCCGACCATGTCAGCTCGATCGTGTCGACCGCGGTGCGGATCGTTTCGGTCAACGCGCTGCGCGGGTCGCCGGATTGCGCAAACACCGCATCGGTCACGGGGATGCCGAGCGCGGCGAAAAACCCGAACGGGCGCGCGTTGTTCGCGTAGATCTCGGATTGGATGTAGCGTGCCAGCGGAACGTTGTCGGCGTAGATGCGCGGTTCGCCACCGGTCAGCTCGCTGCGCACGTAGAGCGCGTGGCCGGTGCCGGCGGGCGAAAAATGCACGCGCCAAAAGCTGACGATCGACGACGGCGGCCCGTCGCCGGAGAACAGCATCATGAACGGGTTTTGGCCCGCGAGAACGACGTCGCCCGGATCGGTGAAGCTCTGCGTCATTAAGCGGAAATGATGTTTTGAAGGCGAAGCCCGGTTCCTTCCGCAGTTGGAGGGGACGTTCCGATGAATACGATTTGGCTGGATCTCTTGGGCGCGCAAGTCCGCTACCGCGGGCGCAAGTTCAAAACGCGCACGATCGAGGTCGGCGAACACAATCCCAATAAGCTGATTCTCATCCACGGCGTCGGCGGTCACGCCGAAGCCTACTCACGCAACCTGCAGCGCCTAGGCGAAGCGTATCACGCGATCGCGATCGACCTCGTGTGGCACGGCCTCTCCTCGAAGCCGCCGTTCGACCGCAACAACATGGTACCGACGTATTCCGAACAGATCATCGACATCTTCGACGACTTGGGCGTGCAGAAAGGCTCGATCGAGGGCGAATCGCTCGGCGGCTGGGTCACGATGTACACGGCGCTCAACCATCCCGACCGCGTCGACAAGATCATCCTCAACACGGCGGCCGGCATCAAATGGAATCGCCAGGAAGTCAGAATCGACGACGCCGGCGGCACGAATCTCTTGCGCGAACGCTCGATCGCCGCGATCACCAACCCCAACCGCGAGACGATCCGCAAACGCCTCGAATGGCTGATGGCTTCACCCGACCGCGTGACCGACGAGCTGGTCGACCTGCGCTACGCGATCTACACGCGGCCCGACACCAACGCCTCGCTCAAGGAAGTCTTCAGCAACAGCTTCGGTTCGGACGCCTCGCATCGCATCGACGAGAACCGCCTCAAGGACATCAAGGCGCCGACGCTCGCGCTGTGGTCGGACAAGAATCCCGGTGCGGGCGAAGACGCCGGCCAGCGGCTCCAGAAGCTCATCCCCGGGTCGAGCCTCTACTGCATCATGGATGCCGCCCACTGGCCGCAGTGGGAAAAGCCGGAAGAGCACGATCGCGCCGTGCTCGATTTCCTTGCCGGCAAGAAGCTCGGCGTTCCGACGCCGGCCTAGAGCGAGACCACCATGTCGGCGGCGTTGGTCGGGTTGATGAACTTGAACTTCGCCGCCGCGTCCAGCAAGAGCTGATAGTCGGTCAGGTTGAAACGCGACGCGAACCGCTGCGTGGCGCGGGTCGTCGTCACTTTGAGGTCTTGCTGGAGCACGAGCGCCGCCGGCAGCGGGTTGGCCATGGCCCACGTGCCGCCGGCGATGACCGCGTCGCGGAACCTGCGCGCCGCGTCGCCGTTCTTGGTAATCCAATCGCGCGTGGCAAACCACGTCGTCTCGACGAAGATCTTGCCGACGGCATCTTCCGCATCACCGAGAAAGCGCGTGCTGCTGCGCGCGGCGGTGAATTCCGGATCTTCGAGGTTGATCGCATCGACCCGGCCGGCTTGCAGGGCGGCCAGCGCCTCGGTAGGCCGCATTTCGACGAACTTCACCGAACCGACGTCGCCGCCGAGCTTGTCGATCAGCGCTGAGACGACGAGCTGGTCGAGCCCCTTGAGCGTCGACACCGCGACGACCTTACCGGAGAGGTCCTTGGCGCTGGCCAGCTTCGAATCGGGCAACACCAACACCCCGCTGGCGGGGAAGCGCGAGTCGTGGATCCCGCCCGGTGCGAAGGTCGCGAACGGCAGGCCGCGCCCGACCGCTTGGGCGAGCCCGAGGACGCTCGTAATGCCGACCTGCAGCGTGCCGCCGGCGACCGCCGCCGTGGTGGCCGCGCCGTTGGCCGAGGTTACGATGGTGACGTCGAGCCCGCGCGCCTTGAAGAACCCGTTGGCCCGCGCGTAATACGCCTGCGCCTGGGGTTCGATCAGGCCCGCGCCGGCCACCAGCGGCGTCGCGGCGGTCTGCGCTTGGAGAGGGGGCGGCCAAGCTGTTGCCGCAATGGCGGCAGCGCTCCCGGCTAAAAACGCGGTACGCGCCGGTCGATAACTCATACTGTAGGCTACCTTGTAATTGAACGCCGGGCATGCTACGAATTGCTTGGCTGCTTCATGCTCGCGATGAGGACTTCCCTATGTCGAAGCCGGTCTATGCTCTGTGCTGCATCGCCGCTCTGCTGGTCGCCGTGTCGGGCGCGCCCGCGAGCGCGCAGACCAAAAAGGTCGCGCCGGCGGACGAATACTTCGGCCGCCAGAAATTGAGCATCCTCGGCATCGGCAACATGATCAAGGACATGCGCCTACGCATCGAGACCGACATGTCGAAATCGGCCACGATCTACGGCACGCTCGCCGACGTGGAAAACGCCATCCACGATTGGGAGGGCAAATACCCGGCCGATTCGTGGGTGCCGAAGCATATCGAGCTGCTCGAAGCCGTGTACTTCGAAGTCCCGGACGACCACGCGCGCCAACTGGGCATGCGCATCGAGGCCTGGCTCGTGCACGACTACCCGCGCAGCGCCTACGCGGTCACCGGCCGCAAAGTGATGCTAGCGGCCGCGCACCCGATGGTGGTGCCGCCGGTCAGCGGCGTGGAAGCGAATGCGCCCGCGCCCGCCGATCCGGCAGCCGATCCGCACTAAGGGCTAGCGGCAGATCCAGTGACCCGGGATCCACACCCAGTGGTTCCCGCGCGCCACCCAATGCCCGCGCCCCCAGAAGCAGCCCGGACGCGGACGCGGCCCGTAGTGCTCGACGCGCGGCGGCGGTTTCGGCCCGAGGTGAATCGTCACGCCGATCTGCGCCACACCCGGCAACGTCGCGGCGCCGAATAGGCACCCGGCAAGCCCCATCGACCAGAGGAGTCTCTTCAAGGTGTTCATAGCCCTGACTTTTCCCGTACCTAGGTGAACAAAAACGCCCCTGCTACGAGTCCGTCCGGACTGCCAGCCGATGCGAAATAAGCGCGCGGTCAACCGTTAGGAGGCGGAGGTCTTCTACATCGCACTGCGCCAGTAAAAGCCGATCGAAAGGATCGCGCGTTACAGGCTCGGGCTGCACGGTCGCGAGAACGTGACGCTCGTTGATCGGGATGAGCTCGAGTCCTCCGCTCGTCACGATCTCCGGTAAAAGATCGAGGCTGCTCGAGAGTTTAAGCTTCCCCAAGCGCCACTTGATCGCGATTTCCCACAGACTCGCCACGCTTACATAGAACCCGGCATCCGGATCCGCGAGCGTTCCCCTAAGCGCCGCCGGCAGATCGGCCGTTCGTTCGTTGACGATACTCAGCACGACGTGAGTATCGAGCAGCAATTTCATTTGTCCGGGGGCAGGGGCTTAAGAAGAACGTCCTCAGGAAGGGGTTCATCGAAATCGGCCGGCATCGACGTGACGGTTCTTTTGATCCCGTTCCGCTTCTTGAACTCCGCGAGCGCCTCCAAACGAAGTCCGCGCTGCGGCTTATGTGGTACGAGATCGAGTATCGGCCGGCCATTGCGCGTCACAACGATCGTCTCACCGTCTTCCACCGTGCGGGCAAGCTCGGTCAGCCGATTCTTCGCATCTCTGATCGAGACGGTCTTCACCTGCCCATTGTAGCCACAAGTGGCTACAACGTCAATTTCAGACACTCCAACAGAAACCGACCACGCCCGGAGTTCGTCGCGTCTCGCTAGACTTTGATCACTCCCCGCGCGGAGTTCGCGCTGGCTAATTTTCAGCTCTTCTTAGTTGCTGGCGATGTTGCCGAAAGCAGTTGGCTGGGCCGTGGGGTTCGTACCCCCTCCTCCGCAAGCTGCCAGCAGAGCAACGAGTGAAATGATGGAGGCCGCCGAGGAAAGCTGTGATCCGTCAGCTCTTCGCATCGTTCCGAGGTGCAGTTGCGCCGCCGTTCGCGATCTGCTTTGCGAGTTGGTCGACGATCGCGGTGAGCGGTAGCACGACATCGGCGAGCCCGGCGTCGATCGCCCGTGCCGGCATCCCGAAGACGACCGAACTTTCCTCGTCTTGAGCGATGATCGGCCCTCCGGCCGCATGGATCGCGCGTAGCCCCACGACGCCGTCGTCTCCCATCCCGGTCATGATCACGCCGACGACGTTTGCCCCGTACGCTTTGGCGACCGACTCGAACAAGTAGGTACCCGAAGGCCGGAAGCCTTTGATCGGAGGATCGTCGGCCAGATAGACCTGGTCGCCGGCCAGCGTGACGCCGAGGTGCCGATCGTCCGGCGCGAGATAGACCGTCCGCGGCTGGAGCGACTCCCCCTGCTCGGCTACCTTGACGCGAACGGCGGAGACCGCGTTCAGCCACGTCGCAAGCCCATCGATGAAGCCACGAGAGATGTGCTGGACCACGAGGACCGGGGCGGGATAATTTGCGGGAAATGTTTGGAACAAGTCGCGCAGAGCTGCTGGGCCGCCGGTTGAGATGGCGATCGCGACGGCGCGACACCCCCCGGCCGCCGGGCGGATTCGGGTGACCGGCGGAGCCGGGAGGTCGCGTTTCCGAACGTGCCGGATGACGTGGACCTGCGACATCGTGTACAGCGTGCGCAGAAATTCCTCGGTCTGGTCGGCGAACTTCGGATCGTCGGGCCCGAGCGGCTTGGCATGAACGGCCAGCGCCCCGACGCTGAGGGCTTGCATCGATACCGTGATTTCGCGGACGTCATAATGGCTCGAGACGATCACGATCGGCGTGGGCACGTCGATCATGATTTCCCGGCTCGCTTCGAAGCCGTCCATCAACGGCATCTGGATGTCCATGGTGATGACGTCCGGTTTGAGCTTTTTGGCCATCTGCACGGCTTCCACGCCGTTGGTGGCTACGCCGACAACCGCGAACCGCGGATCGCCGTCGATAATCGCCCGCAGAAGTTCGCGCACCGTGGATGAATCCTCGGCAATGAGGACGCGGATCGCTGCCATTCTGTATTGCGGTGCTCCTATACGAGTTGAGCGATAACGTCGAGGAGCGCGTTTTGATCGAACGTGCTCTTCACGAGATAGGCGTTCGCACCGACCTCCATGCCCCGCGTTTTGTCCTGATCGCTCGACCGCGCGGTGACGAGGACCACCGGGAGATCGGCGATATGACTCGACGAGCGGATCGCTTGAGTGAGGGCGAAGCCGTCCATGCGCGGCATCTCGATATCCGACACCACGAGATCGAATTCGGTCCCTCGCTCCTGAAGCGTCGCCCAGGCATCGGCGCCGTCGACCACGACCGTAACGTCGTAACCCGCAGCATCCAGCACGCTCTGCATCAAGGTCCGCGTGGTAACGGAGTCGTCGACGGCGAGGAGGCGCTTGCGTGCGGGTGGGCCGGCTTCGCCGAGGCTCGCAGCGAGCGTTCCCGGACCGGATTTCCCGAGGGCGGCCTCGAGCAGACCCGACGCACTCAGCACGAGCGCGACGGATCCATTCGGCATGATCGTCGCGCCGGTGACATGGCCGACCCGCCCCAGGCGCACGCCGAGATTCTTGATGAAGACATCCTGCTCGGCGATCAACTCATCTACCGCGAACGCCGCCTCACTTTCGCCTCGCGCAAGGACGACGGCTGAGATCTTTCCCGTCGTCGACGGGCTGCGAGGCGGAAGTCCCAGCGTCTGGGCGAGGCCGACGACGGGCAGCGGCGCGCCGCCCGTAAGGATGACG
>JBEKXE010000063.1:0-24492 GCA_049512335.1 Candidatus Lustribacter sp. | reverse complement strand
TGCGGCGCAGCGACTCCTTGTGCGTGTAGGTGATGTGCCCCGGATCGCCGGCGTTGTCGAGCCGGTTGAACAGGTTGCACGGCCAATACTCGATCAGCGCCGGAACCTCGACCACGCCGGGCTGCTCGAAATCGGGGAAGCGCCGGATCGGCGGCGCCGCGCCGTCACCGAGATAGGCGAACACGAGCCCCAAATAGTCTTGCGCCGGATACGTGCGCAGGCAGATCTTGCGCGCGAACGACGGGTCCTCGCCCGGCTGCTCGACGCACCGGCCGGTCTCATCGTACTTCCAGCCGTGATAGTGACAGCGCAGCGCGTCGCCTTCGACCCAACCGGTCGAGAGCAGCGTCGCGCGATGCGGGCAGTGCGACTGGGTCACGTGCACGCGCCCGTTCTCGCCGCGATAGACCGTGACGAGCTCGTCCATGATCTTCTTGGTGTAGGCGTGGCCGATCTCGACGTCTTGCGAACGCCCGAGCGGCTGCCAAAACCCGCGCAGATACCGCCCCGCGAGCGACCCGGGTTTGGTCGAATAGAGATCCCCGTTGGTCACCTGGGTCTTGCCGTCGATGACGTCCATGGCGTTGCTCCCCGGAAGGGGCAAGTGTTCTGCCATGCCAAGGCGTACGCCTATGACCGGCGGCATCTACTGGATCGACCACTACACGATCCCGGTGAACGACTTGCAGCGGTCGATCGATTTCCACGAACGCATCATGGGCGTCGCGACGATGCCGGATTCGGGCTTGCCGATCCAGCGCGGCGTGTTTCAGGCGTTCGCGCATCCCGAGCTGCTCTTGCACGGCGGCCATTGCCATCAAGGCCTGTTCTTGATGCGCGAACCGTTGCCGGCACCGCAGGAGCTCGGGCAAGGCTTTCCGCGGCACGCGGTGTTCGTGCGTCCGGAAGACCTCGACGAGCACGTGCGGCGCCTCGACGCGCACGGCGTCGTCCATTCCGAGCCGATTCGCACCTCGGCCGACGGCGACGACGGAACGGCGATCTACTGGCTCGACGCCGACGGCAACCAGTTCGAATTCTGGGCGCCGCGCACGCTGCCCGACGGCGCAATGCACGATACCGGTCCGCTCCGGATCGGCCGCATCAGCCACCTCACCTATGCGAGCCGCGACCTGCAGCGCACGATCGATTTCTTCGAGCGCTATTGCGGTTTGAAACCGCTACGCTCGGCCGACATCGCCGCCGGCACGGTGGTGTTCGCGCTCGCCGCCGGAGGGCGGCTGGTGTTCAAACAGACCGCGGAGCCGGGACGGCGCGCCAGCGGCCGCGGCGTGTTCTCCGATTGTCATACCGCGCTGGTCGTGCGCAAGGAAGAGTTCTGGCCGCGGTACGAGCGCATGTGGGCCGAGCTGCCCGAGTGGGACTATGACGCCGCGACGCGGCGCTTTGCCGGCGACGGCGTCGCGTTGCCGGCACGCACGCTCGTTCACGGCAGCCCGAACGGCGTTAAATTCCACGCGGCGTTCGGCCGCGGCGACGACTGGATCGATCCGGACTGCAACTTGTTTCACTTCGTCGGCGGCTTACCGCACGGCGCGTCGATGTCGGCCTACGACCGTTTCTTCCTCGACGACGTGATGGACGCGTATCTCGCGACGCACGCGCGCTAGCGGCCGTCCGGACGGCACGTCGCGGAGCTCGTCTCGCGGAACGACGTCCCGAGCATCCGTCCGAAACCCTGACGGAAACCCTGTTTGTCGCGCCGCCATTGAATCGCGCCGTGCTGCGCGCGTTGCGGCGACGTGAACGTTCCGTTCCACGTCCACGTGCCGTTCTGCGGCCCGCTCGACGTGTTGGTCGCGAAGCTGCCGTCGCTGTGGAAATCTTCGTAGATCCACTGCTGTTCCGGCGCCAGATAGCCGACGAACGCGGTGCCGCTCTCACCGCGCGACGACCAGCGCACGACCGCCCACGAGCCCTGCGGCGCGGCGGCGATGCTCCAGTGCGACTCCGGCGGCGCGACCACGCCCGGCAAGTGCGGGGTGCACGTCCACGAACCGGCGAAGGCGCTCAGGAACGCATTGGCTACGACCGCAACGAGCAGCAGCATCGCTACCCCTTCCACTCCGATGGTCCGTCGGACGGATCGCGCCCGGCGGCGACGTCGCCGGCGTAGTGCCGCATCGCCGCGGTCACCACGTCGAACAAGTTCACGTACGGCTTGGCAAACGGCGGGATGAACGCGGAAAAGCCGAGCAGATCGTAGAGCACGAGGATTTGCGCATCGCAGCCGCCGCCGCTCCCGATACCGATCGTGGGAATCGCGATCCGTTCGGTGATTTCGCGGGCGATCGCGTGATCGACCATCTCGAGCACGACCGCGAAGGCGCCGGCCGCGGCGACCGCGTCGGCATCGGCGAGCAGCCGCTCGCGATCCTTACGGCGCCGGAAGCCGCGATCGAGCGCGGCCGTCTGCGGCACGACGCCGATGTGCGCGATCACCGGGATGCCGGCGTTGACGACCGCCGCGATCCGCTCGGCCCGCTCGACCCCGCCCTCGAGCTTGACCGATTGCGCCCCGCAGCGGATCAGCCGGCCGGCGTTGCGGATCGCGTCCTCGTTCGACGCCTCGTACGACATGAACGGCATGTCGATCGAGATGTGGGCTTGTTGCGTGCCGCGGACGACGGCGGCACCGTGGCGTTCCATGTCCTCGAGCGTGACCGAGACGGTCGAGGGATAGCCGAGCACGACGTTGCCCAGCGAATCGCCGACCAGGATCAGGTCGATCCCGGCCGCTTCGGCGGCCCGTCCGAAGGCGGCGTCGTAGGCGGTGATCGTCGCGAACGGCCGCCCCTTCCGGTCGCGAATGGCGGCCGCGCGCGTGCGATGGATCATCGCAGCCAGCCTTGGAGCCGGTACCAGAGCGTCCCTGCGTGGGAAAAACCGGGACTCGCCGGCAGGAGCCGGGAATTAGGAAGTCCTAAGTTGGCTCACCTAAGTTTTAGTTTAGGAAGACCTATGTTTCGGAGTTTTCTGGTTGTCTGGATCGCAGCATGCGCGTGGGCCGGGATGGCTCCGCGGCCCGCACAGGCCATTCCGGTCTTCGCCCACCGGTTCGGACTGACGTGCCAAGCCTGCCACACGGTCGTGCCGCACCTGACGCCGTTCGGCGAAACGTTCCTGGCCAACGGATACCGGTTGCCCGGGATCAAGCCCAAGCCAGCCTTTCCGGTTGCGATGCGGGTCGAGGTCGACTACGCCAGTGCCGGGGCCGCCGATCCGGACGACGTCAAGGGGCCGCTGCCCAAAACGATCGTCAACGAGGTCGAATTTCTGATGGGCGGCGCGCTCGGTTCGCGCGCATCGTACTGGGTCGAGCCGTACGCAGTCGACGGCGGCTTTCCGGGCATCGTGCGCGACGCCTGGTTCGCCGAACGCTTGACGCCCGACGGCGCCCGGCTGCCGCTGCTCGTGCGCACGGGTCAGTTCACGCTGCCGCTGCCGCTCGATCCAGAGACGTTTCGCGAGACGACCCAACCGTATGCGATCTGGAGCCAGAACGCCGGCGGAAATCCGTTCACGTTCTTCGACACCAAGATGGGCGTCGAGCTCGAAGTCGGCAACCCCGCGCGTCAACTCGCGGGCACGTTGTCGGTGTTGAAAGGCGCCGACGCGCAGTCGGGATTGCCACCGGTCGGGTTCGACACGATGGCCACGCTCGAACGCGATTTCGGCGACCTCCGGCTCACGAGTTATCGCTACGACGGCACGCGTCCGCTCGAAGGCTACGCGTTCAACAACACACAGTACTTCAGCAACATCGACGACCGTTTTTGGCGCAACGGGTTCGGCCTCGGCTGGTCGCACGGGCGGACCGACGTCGATGCCGTCTACCAGATCGGCAACGACAACGCGGCCGACGTCTATCACGATGCGCTCGTGACCAGCGGCGGCTTCCTGCAAGTGCGGCAAACACTCGGCAACCGCACGTTTGCGATCGCGCGCTGGGACGCCGTCAACGGCGTGACCTTCGGGCGTTCGATCACCGGCGGGGCCGGTTATCGTCTCTCGGCCAACACGCGCTTGACGCTGTTCGAAACCGGCGAGCGCGATTACAAGGGAAACCTGCTTCACGTCATCTCGTCGTCGCTGTTGTTCGCGTACTGAGGAAATCATGCGTTACGTTGCTCTCCCGTTTGCCGCCGCCGTCCTCACCCTCGGGCTCGTCGCCTGCGGCGGCGGAGGCGGTTCGACGACGCCGCCCGCCGCCGCGGCAGCCTCGCCGGCCGGCGGCGGACCCGCACCACTCAACACGATCCCCGAAGTCGATAGCGTGAACGGCGTCGCCACCCTGAGCCTGACGGCCCAATTCGACGCAAACAGCCGGCCCGCGTTCTTCTGGCAAGGCCAAGAAGTCGCGCCGACGATCCGCGTGCATCCGGGCGACACGATCCAGCTGACGTTTACCAACTCGCTGCCGGAGTATTGCGCCGTGGGCGTGGTCTCGAACTCGAACCTGCACTTCCACGGGCTCACGTCGTCGCCCAACGCACCGGGCGACGACGTGATCGACACCAACGCCGCACCCGGCACGGCCGTGAACTACACGGTCGCGATCAACCCCGACCAACCGCCGGGCATGTACTGGTATCATGCCCACCCGCACGGCCTCTCATCGTGGGAAGTCGGCAACGGCATGGCCGGTGTGATCATCGTCGAGGGCATCGGCAACGCCGTGCCGCAGACGGCCGGCCTGCGCGAACGGGTCATCATCCTGGGCGACGTGCCGAACAGCTCGACGTTTGCGGCCGGCGAGGAGTCGGTGCTGCGGCGCTCGACGGCCGCTCGCCGCGGCGTGCAGGATGCCGACGAGTCGCCGCTCGGCGGCGATGCGTGCGCGCCGGAAACCGACGCCACGCCGATGATCAACGGCGCGACGATGGCCGCGATCGGCATCAAACCGGGAGAGACCGAATTGCTGCGCGTGCTCAACGCGTCGGGCCACCGGCACTTCGACATCGCGGTCGACGGTCAGCAGCTCCAGCTCGTCGCGCAGGACGGCGTCCCGATCAACACCTACCCCGGCGCGCCGACGACGCTGCCGGTGAGCGACGTCGTGATCCCGCCGGCCGGGCGCGCGGAGTTCTTGGTGACCGGCGGGACGACGCCGGCGGCGCTGATCTCGAAGTGCTATCAGTCGGGACCGGCCGGCGACAACAATCCGGAAGTCGCCCTGGGCGTGCTCGAGAACGACAGCAGCTGGCCCAACCCGTCGACCGCAACGACGACCGCGACCAAGCGTGTCGCGAAGGTCGCGTCGCTACGCTATTCGCAGTACTACCACTCGATGATGCCCGCGCCGGCTCAAGAACGCCTGATCCACTTCACCGAAGACGCCAACGGTTTCTACATCAACGGCCAAGCCTACAGTCCGACGGCTGCGCCGCAGATCGTGGCTCAGTCCGGCACGACCGAAGAGTGGACGCTCGAGAACGACACCCAGGAGGTCCACTCGTTCCACATCCATCAGGTGCATTTCGTCGTCGAGAGCATCAACGGCGTGCCGCAGCCGAACGAGCATTGGCTCGACACGTACGACATCCCGCCCGAGGGCGTCGGCGTCACCGGGCAGCTCATCCCGTCGCTGACGAAGGTGCTGCTCGACTTCCGCGACCCGACGATCCGCGGCACGTTCTTATTCCACTGCCACATCCTCGATCACGAAGACGGCGGGATGATGGCCAAGGTCCAGGTGCTGTGATGCTGCTCGGACTGCTGCTCTCGGGTATCGTACTGATGACCGAATCACCGACGCAAGTCGTCGTGCACCACGAAGCGTTTGCGAAGATGCCCGCGATGTCGATGACGTTTCGCGTGCCGGCCGGAACCAAACTGCAGCCGGGCGAGCGTATCACGGCCAGCGTCGACACCTCGACCGAACCGTGGTCGCTGTCGGCGATTCGCGTCATCGGCGCCGCGCCGACGGCACCGAACCTCCGGCCGCCGAACTTCCTGAAGGTCGGCGACCGCGTGCCCGTCATCCCGTTCGTCGACCAAACCGGGCGCGCGACGACGCTTGCCGCGCTGCACGGCCGGCCGTACGCGCTGGCCTTCATCTACACGCGCTGCCGCGACCCGCAGATGTGCCCGTTCGTGTCGGGCAAGCTGCACTACGTGCAAACGCACACCGCCGGCACGCGGGCGGCGCTGGTCGAGGTCTCGCTCGATCCGGCGTACGACCGGCCGCCGGTGCTCGCGCGCTACGGCGCGACGTACGGCGCCGACCCGCGCCGCTGGCACCTGCTCACCGGCGATCCGCGCACCGTGCTCGACTTCGCCGCGCGCTTCGGCATCCTCGAACGCTCGGCCGGTCCGGAGACGATCGTGCACACCGAACGGCTCGCGATCGTCGACTCGACGGGCCGTATCGTGCGCTTCTATGACGGCGCGGCGTGGCGCCCGGACGAGGTTGCGCGCACTCTCGCCCGGACGTCGTAGCAGTCCCTACGCCTTGGCCAGCGCCGGAGCCGCGGCCGGGATCTTGTAGAGCCGGCGCGCGTTGTTTTCCAGGATGTCCTTGCGCTGCTTGTCGTTCAGCGTGTCCATCTTCTGGATGAACGGCACGATGTCGTCGAACGTGTGGCCGGTGTCCGGGTTCACGCCCGAACCGACGCCGGGGCACTCGGCGCCGAAGACGAGGTTGTCGGAGCCCATCACCTCGACCAGCAGCTTCAGCGCCGATTCGGTGTAGAGCACGGTGTCGAAGTACAGTTTCTTCAGCCCGTCGCTGAAGCGCTGACCGGGCGGATTGCGCATCGAGCCCGACTGGAAGCGGCCGAACTGGTAGGGGATCGCGCCGCCGCCGTGCGAGACGACGATCTTCAAACTCGGGAAATCTTTGAAGACGGTCGAGTTGACCAGCCCGTAGACCGCGATCGTCTCTTCGTTGATGAAGTGCAGCGTGTAGGGCGTGCGCTCGGAGTGCGAGGTGGTGCCGTGGATGTGCGCCGGCACGTCGAGCTCGCACAGCTTCTCGTAGAGCGGGTACCAGTATTTGTCGCCGAGCGGCGGGGCTTCGGTGCCGGTGTTCTCGTAGGGATCCGGATTGAGCAGCGTGCCGACGAAGCCCAGCTCCTTGATGCAGCGTTCGAGCTCCGGCAGCGCCTTCTGAATCGGTTCGCCGGCGGCTTGCGGCATCGAGCAGACGCCATAGAACTTGCCCGGGAAGAGCTGCGTGTCGCGGTAGATGATGTCGTTCACCGCTTCGGTGAACCACTGCACGAGCTTGAACTTCTCGCTCTGCATCATCTGGAACGGCCGCGGCGAAATCAGCTGGACGTCGATCTGGTTGTTCTGCATCGACTCGAGGTGACCGACCGGCGCCATTTCTTTCTTGTGATAGGCCTCGATCAACTCGTCGTCGCTCATTGCCGGAACGCGCTTACCGTGCGCGCCGCGGTGGGAGAGCAGGCCGGCTTTGTAGGCCCAGAGCTCGGCCGGAACGCTGACGTGGGCGTGGGCATCGATGACAGGCATGTTCTTCTCCTTAAGCGCCGATCACGTTGATCAGCACGTGTTTGCGTTCCGTTTGCACGATCTTCAGCGCGCGCCGGATGGTGGGTTCGAGTTCTGCGCGTTCGGTGACGCGCAAGCCGATGCCGTTCGAGGCTTCGGCGTATTTTTCGAAGTCGGGAATCGGTTCGAGCGAGGACAGGGGCGCGAGCTTTCGTTTGCCGAGCGCCGTCTCTTTGCCGTACATTCCGCGGGCCGAGCTTTGGACGGCTTCCCAGCGCGCGTTGTTGTAGACGATCGTCAGCACCGGCAGGTCGTGCATCGCGATCGCGTGATGACAGGCGGCCGGGTTGGCGAAGATGTAGGCACCGTCCCCGAGCACCGCGATCACGGTGCGTTCGGGCGCGGCGAGCTTGACGCCGAGCGCGGCCGGAAAGCCCCAGCCCAGACCCGCCGCCGGGGGGTTGAGAAACCACGTCGCGGGCTCGTCGAAACGCATGTAGTCCGAGAGCGCCGAGTACTCGTTGACGACGATGTCCTCCGGGCTGCGCGCCGCGTCGAGCGCGCGCGACAGAAAGAGCTTCGTGATCGGTCCGCCGCGTTGGGCGTCGGCCGCGACCCGCTCCGCCAGCTGCGCGCGGCCGCGTTCGCCCCGGGCCGCGATCCGCTCGCGGCGCGCCGCGGCGGTCTGCTCGGCGCCGGCCGCCTCGAGCGCCCGCTCCAATTCCGGCAGCAGCGCGGCGACGGTCGTGGTGAGCGAAACGTCGGCCGGGAAGCTGCGGATCGGGATGCGCGCGAACAGCGGATCGGTTCCCGCGTCGGCGACGAACGTTTCCGGCCGCGGGTTGCCCCTGTTCGGAATCCAGGGCACGTCGGTCTCGAGGAACAGCAACGCGTCGATGTCGCCGAAGAGCTCTTCGAGCGGCTCGACCAGATGCAGCGCGTGGCCGGTCGGAAAGTTGACGAACCGCGGTTTGCGGTCGACGTGCGCGAGGCCGAACCGTTCGCACAGCGCGACCAGCGGCGCCACCGTCGCGGCGTCGGCACCGCTGGCCGACGTGACGATGGCCGGAAAGTCGGACGTCGCGAGGCGCTGCGCGATCGTTTTGACGTGGTCGGGGCTCGGGAACGGCGGCGCCGGCACGGCGGGCACCGCCGCGCGCACCTCGGCCCCGTCGAGTTTGCCGGCCAGTACTTCACGCGGCAGCATCAGGTAGATCGGCCCGGGCGGCGCGGCCTGCGCGATGCCGTAGGCGCGGTCGACGACCTGCTCGACGTTGAGCCCGTCGCGCAGTTCGTAGTCCCACTTGACGAGCTCGCGCATCATGCCGCCTTGGTCGAACATCTCTTGCGGCCAATGGATGTCGCCGTTGCGGCTGCCGAACTTGCCGCTTTCGAACAGCGGCGTGCGTCCGGAGAGGAAGATGATCGGGATCTGGTCGCGTGAGGCGTTCATGATCGCGCAGATCGCGTTGGCCGAGCCGACGCTGACGTGGCACATCACCGCTTGCGGCGTGCGCGCGATCAAGTAGTAACCGTGGGCCATCCCGACGGCGAGGTTCTCGTGCGTGGCGACGATCGGCTCCGGAAAGTCGAGTCCCGATTCGTCGAGCCGCGCGTACGCTTCGACGACCGACGCGAAGTCGGTGCCGGCGTTCACGAAGAAGTACCGCGTCCCGTTGCGCTTGAGGTGCGCGAGCAGGGCTTCGGCGGTCGTCTGAACGTTCAGGTGACGCTTCGCGCCGAGCGCCGGCGCGGGGGCGATCATTTGTCCCACCCGTAGAGGTCGATCGACTTCTCGCCGGCCCGCAGTTGACGCATCGTCTCGGCTTCTTTGTCCTCGCGCTCCTGCGATTTGCGCACGACCTCCTCGGCCCGCGCGCGCGGCACGGCGCATACGCCGTCGGTGTCGCCGACGATCAGATCGCCGGCCTCGACCGTGATATCGCCGAGCAGCAGCGGTGCGTTGATCCAGCCGCGCGCGGCGAAGTCCTTGCCGGTGCCGCGGATGCACAACCCGCGCGCGAACACCGGAAAACCGACCTTGCCGAGCAGCGCGCCGTCGCGCACGCAGCCGTCGATGACCAGTCCCCCGAGTTGGGCGGCCTTGGCGGCGGTCGACATGATCTCGCCCCAGTAGCCGTGTTCGTAGACACCCTCGGTGAACACGACCAGGACGTCGCCCGGTTTGGCGATCGCGATCGCGCGGTGCAGCCACAAGTTGTCGCCCGGCGGCGAATGCACGGTGAACGCGGGGCCGGCGATCGTGAACGACGGGTCCATCGGTTTGATCGCCGAGGGCAGCGCGCCGATCTTGCCGCCGGCTTCGTGCAAGGTCGCGGTACCGAAGGCCGCCGCGCGCTTCACCAGCGCCGGATCGGGACGCTGGATGTCGAGCGTGACGGTCGGCAGGTCGAAGAATTTGTACGCTTTGGTCGTCGTCACGTCTTCTCTCGCGTCTGAAGGGTGTGGTACCCGAACTGCTTGCGCGCTTCGACCAGCCGCATCCCGCCGCGCGCGGCTTCGCGGATGCGGTCCTCGACGGTCGTGACCTGCTCGGCCCAGTCGAGCACTCGGTCCTCGAACTCTTTCTGGATGACGACCACGCCGTCGGCGTCGCCGCGCACGATGTCGCCCGGGGCCACGCGCACCCCGCCGATGCTGACCGGAACCTGCACTTGGTCGAGCTGCACGCGGTCCTTGCCGGTGCGCATCCAGTGGTCTTTACTGAAGACCGGATAGCCGAGCTGGCGGCACAGCGCGACGTCGCGGCACAGCCCGTCGATCACGGTTCCGGCCACGCCGCGGCGGTGCGCGACTTCGGTCAGGATGTCGCCCCACACCGTGCCGCTCTCGCGGCCGGCGTTGTCGAGCACGAGCACGGTGCCGGGCTCGATGTCGTCGATGTAATCGCCGACCGTCCCCGGCGGGTTGCCGCAGACTTCATATAACAGCGTGTACGCGCGGCCGGCCATGCGGAACGAGCCGTCGCGCGGCGCGATCTTGTAGCAGGCGCCATTGAGCCCGTACTTGTCGAGCGCATCGCTGATCGTCGCGGTATCGAGCTTCGCCGCGCGCTCGACGTTCTTGTCGCTGCTCATGCGTGCACCGTCAGCATGTTCTCGTAGTTCGCACCCATCACGGTGCCGACCGGTTGGCCGGCCAGCAGCGACTTCGCCATCGCGGCTTCGCGCGCGGCGATCTCTTCGGCCGCGGCGACGACCGCGCCGATGTCCGCTTTGCGGATGAAGATCACCGCGCTGTTGTCGGCCAGCACGTAATCGCCGGGCGAGACCGTGACCTCGTCGATGCGCACGTCGACGTTGGTGGCGGCTTCGGCCACCCGGCCGCGCGCCGTGCGCGCCGTGAGCGCGCGCGCGTAGATCGGGAGATCGTAGGCTCGCGCTTCGTCGATGTCGCGCACCGGACCGTCGGCGACGACCCCTTCGATGCCGCGCACCTTGGCCGCGAGCGAGAGGATGCCGCCCCACGAGCCGGCCTCGATGCCGGACCGCTGTTCGACGACGATCACGTCGCCGGGTCCGCCGGCTTCGATCGCCGTCGTGCCGAGGTGGCGCGGCGGACCGGCGCTGGCCGGGGCCTGATCCTTGGCCACCAGCTTGACGGTGATCGCGCGCCCGGCGATGCGGCGCGTCGACGAGCGCTGCGGCAGCACGGAGACGACGCCGGTCAGGTTCAGTTTATCGAGGGCGTCGGAAACGGCGCAGCAGTCGAGCCGCGCCAAGCGTTGGATGAAGGGGTCACTCATACGGTCGAATGGTGCTCCGCATGCCTGTGAAACCCTCGGTGACGCCGGGTCGGACCGAGTCGGTCGGTAAGGCGATCCGCTTGCTCGCGCTCTTCCGCGGCGCGGAGGTACCGGTCCGCATCGCCGAAGCCAGCACGGCGACCGGGCTGGCGCGCTCGACGACCCACCGGCTTCTGGCGACGCTCCAAGCCGCAGGCTTCGTCCGGCAAGATCCCGCGACGCGCGCGTACTATCCGGGTCCGGCCCTGCTCGACCTGGCGCGCTCGCTCTCACGCGACATCGAGCTGCGCGAGATCGCGCGGGCGGAGATGACCGATCTCGTGCGCCGCACCGGCGAGACCGCCAACCTCATCGTGCTCCAAGAGGGGAAGGCGCTGTTCGTCGAGGGCGTCGAGAGCCCGCACGTCCTGCGCGTGGCGGCGCGCGTCGGCTTGGCGTCGGCACCGTACGCGACGGCCGGCGGCAAGGCGATCCTGGCCGAAATGACCTCCGCGCAGATCGCGCGCCTGCACCCGAACGAACGCCTTCCGCGGCTCACCAGCCACACGATCCCCTCGCAGCGTCAACTGCTGCGCACGCTGGCCGAGGTGCGCGCCGCGGGCTACGCGACGAGCTCGGGCGAGAGCAACCTCGGCGTGTTCGCCGTGGCCGCCGCGATCAAGGGCGCCGGCGGCACCGTTTACGGCGCGCTCAGCCTAGCCGCCCCGGTGGCGCGCGCGACGCCGCCGGTCACGTTGACCCTCGCCAACGAGGTGCGCCGCACCGCGGCCCGCATCGCCGGCTATCTTCCTTGATGGATCCGCTGCCGCTGGTCGAGCTGCGTCACGTCAGCGTGACCTTGGACGGTCACCGCGCCCTCAAGGACGTGTCGTGGCGCCTGGGCCCGGGCGAACATTGGGCCTTCGTCGGTGCGAACGGGTCGGGCAAGAGCACCTTGCTGCGGGTGATCGGGGGCCGGCAGTGGATCGATCCGGACGGCGGCGAGCGCACCTACCGCTTCGACGGCACGGTGTGCGGCGCGATGACGGCCGCGGCGCACATCGGTTTCGTCGCGCCCGAACAGCAAGAGCGCTACGCGCGCTTGGACTTGCCGATCGACGGGCGCAGCGTGATCGCGAGCGGTTTCGACGACACGCTCTACGCGCACGGCGCGCTGACGGCGGAGCGCAAAGCCGCGGTCGAATCGATCATAGAACGGCTCGACATCGGGGCGTTCGTGAGCCGGCGCGTGCGCTCGCTCTCGTTCGGCCAGCTGCGCCGGCTCCTGATCGCGCGCGCGCTCGTGCGCCGGCCGCGCATCCTCGTGCTCGACGAGTTCACCAACGGTCTCGACGGCGCGGCCCGGCGCGACATTTTGAAGCTGCTCGAAAGCCTGGCGCCGGCGGTCCAGCTGATCCTCGCCTCGCACCGCTTCGACGATTTCGTCCCGGCCGTGACCCACCACGCGACGCTGGACGCCGGCCGCATCGCCGAATCGGACGCCGGGCCGCCGCATCCGCCGGTGCTCCCGCGCGCACCGCACGTCGCCCGCGCGAGCGCGCCGGCCCGAACGCCGCCGATCGTCGAGATCCGCCACGCCGACGTCTTTCGCGGCACGACCCACGTCCTGCACAACATCGATTGGTCGATCCGGGCCGGCGAGCACACCGCGATCAGCGGCGCCAACGGCTCCGGCAAATCGACCTTTGCCTCGGTCGTGGCCGGCACGCTTGCGCCGGTCTACGGCGGCGAGATATTGCGCTTCGGCGCGAGCGGCCCGTTCGACGTCTGGCAGATCAAGGAAACGATCGCGCACGTCTCCGAGGAATGGCAGGTCGCCTTCGACGTCAACCACACGGTCGAAGAAGTCGTGCTGTCGGGGTTTGCGTCGAGCGTTGGGCTGTTCCACGAACCGGACGCCGCGCAGCGCCGGCGAGCCGCGGCCCTGATCGAGGGCTTGGCGCTGACGCCGCTGCAGCGGCGGCCGTTCATGCAGCTCTCGTTCGGCGAACGGCGGAAGGTGTTGATCGCGCGCAGCCTCGTGCGTCCGCCGGCGCTCTTCATCCTCGACGAGGTCTGGAACGGCCTCGATGCGAGCTTCCGCACGCTGCTCGAAGCGCAGGTCGCGCAGCTGGCCGGCAGCGGCACGACGCTGCTCCTGATCGCGCATCACCAGGATGACCTGCCGGCGCTGGTGGAACGCCGCTTCGCGCTCGACGCAGGGCGCCTGCATCGGATACGCTGAAGCGAGAGCGCAAATGAAACCCGTCAAAGTCGGTCTGCTCGGCATCGGAACGGTCGGGAGCGGAACGTTTCACGTGCTCGAACGCAACCGCGAGGAGATCACCCGGCGGGCGGGACGCCAGATCGAGATCGCGATGGTCGCCGCGCGCAACGTCGAGCGCGCACGCGGCATCGTCGGCCCCGGCATCCCCGTCGTCGACGACGTGCGCGCGGTGGTGACGAATCCCGAGATCGACATCGTGGTCGAGGTGATCGGCGGGACGACCGTCGCCAAGGAGGCGATCCTGGCCGCGATCGTGCGCGGCAAGCACGTCGTCACGGCCAACAAAGCGTTGCTCGCGCTGCACGGCAACGAGATCTTCGCGGCCGCGCGCCAACACAACGTGATCGTCGCGTTCGAGGCCGCCGTGGCGGGCTGCATCCCGACGATCAAGGCGTTGCGCGAAGGGCTCGCGGCCAACCGCATCGAGTGGATCGCCGGCATCATCAACGGCACTTGCAATTTCATCCTCTCGGAAATGCGCTCCAAGGGCTTGCCGTTCGACGTCGTGCTGGCCGAAGCACAGGGCCTCGGCTACGCCGAAGCGGACCCGACCTTCGACATCGAGGGGATCGACGCCGGGCACAAGGTCACGCTGCTCTCGGCGATCGCGTTCGGCATCCCGGTGCAGTTCGAGCGCGCCTACATCGAAGGCATCACGAAGCTCGAGGCGCGGGACATCACCTACGCCGAGGAGCTCGGCTACCGCATCAAACTGCTCGGTTTGACGCGGCGCACCCCCGAGGGCATCGAGCTGCGCGTGCACCCGACGCTGATCCCGGCGCAGCGGATCATCGCCAGCGTCGACGGTGCGATGAATGCGATCCTGATCAAAGGCGATGCCGCCGGCGTCACGATGTACTACGGCGCCGGGGCCGGTTCCGAACCCACGGCGTCGGCGGTCCTGGCCGACGTCATCGAGGTCACGCGCTTGATGCGCGCCGAGCCGGACGAGCGCGTGCCGTACCTCGCCTTCCAGCCCGACGCGATCAGCGACGTCAGCGTGATGCCGATGGGCAACGTCGAAACGTCCTATTATCTGCGCGTGCGCGTCAAGGACCAGGTCGGCGTGCTGGCCGACATCGCGCGCACGCTGGCCGACTCCGGCATCTCGATCGACGCGATGCTGCAAAAAGGCGCCGGCGACGACGACAACGAGACCGACATCGTCATCCTCACGCACCGCACGCGCGAGCGGAACTTCGACGCGGCGATGGCCGCACTCGTGAAGCTGCCGTCCGTGCGCCCGCACTACGCGCGCATTCGCCGCGAAGACCTCGTCTGACGTTCGCCGAAACGCGCGCCGAGATCGAAGCGCGCATCGCCCGCGACGCCGCCGATACGGCCATCGATCCGCGCGCGCTGCCGCGCTTCTACCATCACGGCGAAGCGGTGGAACGCTGCACGGTGCTGCTCCACGGTTTGACGAATTGTCCGCAACAGTTCGAGGAGTACGCGCGGCTGCTGCACGCGCGCGGCGAGAACGTGTACGTGCCGCGGCTGCCCTATCACGGGCACGCCGACCGGATCACGCGGGCGATCGGCAACCTCACCGTCACCGACATCCAGGTCGCGGCCGCCGACGCGGCGCACATCGGCGGTGGCCTCGGACGGCAGGTGAGCGTGGCCGGCATCTCGCTCGGCGCCACGATGGCCCTGTGGCTGGCGCAGACCGGGGGCGTCGACCGCGCGGTCGGCGTCGCGCCGTTCCTGATGGTCCCGCTGCTCCCGCGCCGGCTCGGCTTGGCCGTGATGAGCGTGCTGGCGACCTTGCCCAACCGGTTCCTGTGGTGGAATCCGCGGCGGCGCGAGCAGCAGCCGCCGGACTACGGGTATCCCGGGTTCTGGACGCGTTGTCTGGCCCAGTGCTCGCTGGCCGGCGCAATGCTCTTCGCGGCCGCGCGCAACGCAGCGCCGGTGGCCGCGCGCTGCACGCTCGTCCTCAACGCTCACGACCCGGCGGTGAACAACGGCGTCGCCCGTCAGCTCGCCCGGCGCTGGCGCGGCCGGCCCGGCTACGAACTGTGCGTCTGGGACGACCTGGGGCGGCGGCACGACGTCGTCGATCCGACGACGTTTCCCGGCGCCCGGACCCTGGTCTACCCGCGCCTGACCGCCCTGCTGACGAGCGAGCCGTAGCGCGGGTCACGATTTTTCCAAACCGCTAAAATTTTGCGACGAACCTGCCGATAAGCAGCGCAGGAGGTTCCCGTACATGGATGTACCGGCTGCCACCGCTGCAGCTCCGCCCCCGCCGTTGCCGGCGCAGCCTGCGGCTGCGCCCGAGCCCCCGGTCGCCGGCTCCGCCCCGACCGCCGGCACGACCCCGCCCGGTCCCACCGCCGGCCCCGTTCCCGTCAAGTCGACGGCTTCCGCCCCTGGGGGCAGTTCCGCTTCCAACCAGCCGAACGACACGACGCTCTCGCCGGTCGTGGCGAAACTGTTCAATGCGGCTGAAGCGAACGTCGAGGTCTCGTTTCAGGTCCTCACCAATCCGGACGAAGTCGTGACCGTGTTCACCGACAAGTCGACCGGCAAAGAGATCATTCAATTTCCGAGTCAGGCGCTGATCGCGCTGGCCGAGATGTACGACAAAGACGCCGGAAAGGTTCTCGACAAAAGCGTCTGAGAATACCGCGGTGACGTGAGCCTGCCCCAGACGACGGGCGAGATCGAATCGCTCCGCGCGTTGGCGTACAACGTCTTGCGGCGCGATCCGGCCTCCCGCGACGCGCACCTGCGCCTCTACGAAGTCGAACAGATGCTCGGGCAACCCGCTGCGGCGCTCGCGCACTTGCGCATGGCGCTGCGCGCGTCGCGCATCGTCACGCTGCCGGCGCAGCAGCAGCCGCCCGAGTTGACGCTGCTGGCGCTCTCGCGCGTCGCGCGGTGGGAAGCGAACGCTCCGCTGGAACTGATCGTGGACCCCGTTCACACCACGCTCCACCGCCTCTACATCGACGACGACGACTCGGAGCTTCCCGCCGGTGACGTGCCGCCTTACGACGTCCTGTTCAACGCGATCGGCGAATCGGAGCTGGCCCGGCCGGCGCTCGCGCTCGCGCAGCGGTTCGCCGAGCGCGCCGGCATCACGCCGGTCAATCCGCCGCCGATCGTCGCGCAGCTCGGACGAACCGAGGTCGCGCAACGCTTTGCCGATTCCGCCACGATTCTGGCGCCGGCCGTCGAACGCGTGGAGGCGGCGGTGCTGCGCGCGCGCGACGTGACGCTGCCGCTGCTCGTTCGCCCCGTCGGTTCGCAGGCCGGCTTCGCGCTGGCCCGCGTTGACGACGCGGGAACGTTGCGCGCCTACCTCGAGGAGCACGCGCACGACGCATACTTCATCACGCCGTTCATCGACTATCGAAACGAAGACGGCTTCTACCGGAAGTACCGCGTGATGTTCGTCGGCGGCGTAGCGTACCCGTGCCACCTGGCGATCTCGCCGCGCTGGATGATCCACTACTACAACGCCGCGATGGCCGAACACCGCTGGATGCGCGACGAAGAAGCACGCTACATCGCCCATCTCGATGCGGTCTTCAACGGCTCGCTGCGCGCGGCGCTCGCCGAGATCGTGCGCGCTGTTCCGTTGGACTACTTCGGCATCGACTGCGCCGTCGCGCCTGACGGGCGGCTGCTGCTCTTCGAAGCCGACGCGGCGATGCTGGTGCACGGGACCGACCCGCCCGAGCTCTACCCCTACAAACGCACCGGCTTCCAACGCATCCAGACGGCCCTGATGGACCTCCTGTACAAGCGGCGGCGTTAGGTTTTACGGAGCGCCGAGCACATTGGCTTCGTGAAAGCCCACCGCCCCGAGAACGTACGGCACGGTATCCCCGTCGAGGTCGGCGTCTCGATTTCCTAAACCGGGACTTACGGCTTTCCGTTCTGCGCGACGAGATAGTCAACGATCGTGTTGACGTCGCCATCGGCGATCGGAGCGCCGTACGCAACTTTCATCTTCGTCACCTCGGCCGTCCATTGCGCTCGAGTCAGCGCCGGTTGCGTGTAGATGTATGCGGCCGAATGGCAGGTCTGACAATTCGCGTTGACAACCTCCATGCCGGCACCCGGCTTGAACGGGACGTTCACCGCAGGTGGCGTTATCGAGACGGTTCCGGACTTCGTTGCGCCGAGCATGAGAACGGCGATACCGAGCAGCGCGAGGTTTGAGATGACGTTTTTCATGATACGCTCACCGTATAGGTCTCGATCACGTTGCGGAGATAGCCGCCCGGATTCCACACCGGAACGGTCGTCTGCGTTTCACCGCTGTTGGCGGTCGCGCGACAAGCGAGCGTGTACGTCCTGCCGGGCCGCCCAGCGAAGGGTGCTTCCCAGCGCCGGAACGAGTAACGGCCGTAGTCGGCTCCGAGAGCGGCGTTGCGCCACGTCGCTCCACCGTCGGTGGAGAGTTGCACCGACTTGATCCCGCTGCCGCCATCGAACGCGATCCCGCGGATCGTCCGCGCGCTCGCGCGCAAGGTGCCGCCGTCCTGCACGTTGGTCACGAACGAGCGAACCGACATCTTGTTGATCGGAACCGTCTTGTACCCCGTTTGAGTCGGGGTTACCGTGTTGCCCGGCGTTTCGGGAATTCGATACGCCGTCTTCATCCAGAAATTGTCGTCGACCGTATCGATCACCTCGATGTCGCTGAGCATTTTCGTCCAGTAAGTCGCAAACCAACCCGGAACGACCAAACGAACGGGATAGCCGTTCAGCAACGGCAGCGGAGCGCCGTTCATCTCGTAGGCGATCATGACGTCGCCTTTGTCGAAAATATCGTCGAGGGGGAGGGCCTTGACGAACGGCGGGGTCGTCGATAACGCCGGATGTTCCAGCCCATGAAAGCGAACCTGACGAACGCCCTCCTCGAGTCCGGCACGCGCGAGGACGTCGGTCAAACGCACGCCGGTCCAGCGCGCGTTCCCCATCGCGCCATTGTCCCACTGGCCGCCCGGGACGCGCGGTGAGAACAGCCCGCGGCTGTTCCCCGAACACTGATTGACCGCGACGATCTCGACCGGTTTGAACGCCGTACGCAGGTCCGCGACGCTCAGGCTCAGCGGGCGCTTGACCTTGCCGTGGACGATAATCCGGTGCGCATCGCCATCGACCGTCGTCGGAATGCCCGACAAATGCCAGCGCACGTAGAAGGCGTCATTGGGTGTCAACACGCCTTCGTCAAAAACGCTGAACGGCGTTTCCAGCAGCGGTGGTCGCGGCGAAAGCATCAGCAGCGGCCGCTTTTGCGGGAACGCCACGAGCGGCCGCGTGCCGTTCTCCATCGGCAACGTGACGGTCGCAGGCGTGGCGGCGAACGCTTTATCATTCGTCGTCGCTGTGAGGGCTGCGGCGGCGGCACTAACGAGAAAGTCACGTCGGTCAAACGTCATGGCGAACTCCCAGAATGTGCCTATCCCCTTGTGGAGGCTTCGCGTTCATTCCTCGGTCCGGGGCATTTGCGCCGTCCGATCGGGTCGTGGTACGCTCGCAGCGAGTCCCGATATGAGGCGTACAGATGAGCACTTATGATCTAGCCCGGTTTTCCAGCGACGTGTGCGCGATTTTGAAGTCCGATGGTCAAGCGGGGCTGCCGCGGGTGGCGGAAAAGCTGCAGCAGTTGCTCGCGAACCCGGCCTTCGTCGGCGAGACGTTCGACGATTCCATGCCGCCCGGAAAGCGCGTCTTGTTTCACGATCCGGAGACGGATGTGTACGTTCTGGCGCACGTCAACGCGCCATCGCAGAAGCCGGGCGTGCCGCATAGTCATGGTACGTCGTGGGCCGTCTACGGCAACGCCAAGGGTTCGACCGGTATGACGATCTGGCGGCGGGTGAATCCCGAGACCGACGCCCATGCGGAACTCACCGTCGTCGACGAATACACGCTCGGCGAGGGCCGGGCGCGCCCCTATCCCAGCGGCGCGATCCATTCGACGCGGCAGCTCGAAAAGACGTGGGTCATCCGGGTCACGGGAACCGATCTCGACGTCTTGCCGCGCTATCGCTTCAACCCAAGCACCGATACGGTCTTCGAGGCGCCGGTCGAAAATCGCTGACGAGCGCTATGCGGAGAAGATCACGGGCCTCGCGTCCCTCAACACGCTCTTACAGGTGATTCGTGAAACCTAAAAACGTCGCCGCCGTCCTCGCATGCGTCCTCCTTCTCTATCTCTTTGCACCTGCGTCGGCTTTTGCAGCCACCCCGATGCCGTCCTCGCACGCAGCCATGGTCGAGCGAGGCAGCACAGAGGTCATGCCGTTCGACCTCAACCGCACGATGCACGTCTTCGAGCCGACGCCCGACGGCGGCGTGCAAAGCGTGATGGTGCATGACGGAGATCCGCAGCAGATCGCGCTCGTGCGTTCGCATCTCCGCAAAGAGGCTAACGCATTCGCGCGCGGCGATTTCTCCGACCCGGCCAAGATTCACGGGATGACTATGCCGGGGCTCGCGCAATTACACGCGGGCGCGAGCCGCATTGCCGTAAGTTATCTGCAGACAACGAACGGCGCGAGCATCCGTTACAAGACGTCAGATCCCCGGCTCGTTGCTGCCGTTCACCAATGGTTCGCTGCGCAGGTCAAGGATCACGGCGCACATGCCATGATGGCACACTGACCAACACGTCTCCGCCGCATGGCTGAGGCGAATCCGAACGGCCTGACGTCCGGTTCAGCTGTGGACGCGTCCGTCGCTTTTATGCGTTCCTCACAGCAGACCGTCGCCCCGAGTCAGAGTAATTTGGTGAAGGTAGCCATCAATTTCTGGATCTCCGCCTCGTCGGTGCCGTTCTTGGCGCTGCGGATGCACTGGGATAAACTGCTTACCATGAGCTGGGCCGTCGCGCGCTCGAGCGCCGTACGAGCAGCCCCGAGCTGTTGCACGATCGCGTGGCAATCACGCCGCTCGTCGAGCATGCGTTGAACGGCCCGAACCTGCCCCTCGACGCGCGCCAGGCGAACCATGATATCGCGCACCGCTCCGTCGTCGATCTCTAGGACAGCCTCGCCGGCGCGGACGGCAGACTTCGTCTCGCGACGCGGCCTGTCGCTTTTCGCTTTTCTGGTCACACTCATTTTCGAGTATCAATATACTATACCCTGGAGGGTTTGACAATACCCATGGGGGTAGTGTATGTTGTCAGCTATCATGACGACAGAAAAGCCCAATCCGCTGCTGCGGCCCGCGCGTGAATCCGGTTGGGAGGTGGAGAGCGCGGTGCGCTCTATCGCCGGGACGATCGTCCTCGTCGGACTGGGGCTATCGCTGCTTGACAGTCGCTGGCTGTGGCTGGTTGCATTCGTTGGCCTGAACTTGCTCCAATCCGGGCTGACGGGTTGGTGCCTCATGTCGAATCTCATCGCTGGTATTACGAGAAAACGCGCGGCGTAATGCGTCTCGGTGTCGTCGGCATTGCCGGACTTTTGCTTGCGGCTTGTGCGCGTACTACCACGACGGGGACGGCGGTGCCGGCGGTGTCCGTTACGGTAGCGCCGCTGCGTTATGCTCAGATCGCGACGCCGATCGAACTAGCGGGCTCGCTCGCGCCCGTGCAATCCGTGACCGTTGGTGCGATTTCAGCCGGACGCGTCGTGAGCGTCGCCATGCGCATCGGCGACGTCATTCGGGCGGGTGACGTTATCGCCCAAATCGATGCCTCCGGTGCGGCCGCCGCGCTGGCGCAGGCCCGTGCTTCGGCCGCCGCCGCAGCGGCCGCCGAAGATGCCAGCACGGCGACGATCGATGCAGCGACGGCGTCGGTGGCTTCCGCCGCCGCACAACTCGAGGCGGCGCGATCGCGAAAAGCGCTCGCGGCAACGACCTCGGCCCGGATGGCGAACCTCTATGCGCAGGGAGCCATCTCGCAGCAGCAACGCGATCAATCGCAAGCTGACGTCGCCGAAGCGCAAGCCTCGGTCGCCCAGGCCCAAGCGGGACTCGCGGGCGCACGCCACAACTTGGCCGCTGCGCACGCGCAATCACATGCCGCGGCGGAATCCGCGATCGGGGCCCAGGCCGGCGTCGCCGCCGCGAACGTCCCGCTGCGCGATGCAACGCTCACGGCGCCGTTCGGCGGTACGATCGTCAACAAATTCGTCGAGCCCGGCGCGGTCGTTGCACCCGGTAGCCCGGTCGTGACCGTGCAGAACTCGCACGATCTCGAGGTCGACGTGGCCGTCCCCGACGATGCGGCAGCGACCCTGGTGCCGGGCGCGGCGATCGACGTCGATGTCGAAGCGGCCGGCAACCGCCCGATCCCGGCGCACATTCGCGCGATCGTTGCCTCGCAGAACCCGGCGCTGCGCTCGTCTACCCTCAAGATCGCCGTGCCGGATCGGCCGGGCTTAGCGCCCGGGATGTACGCGCGCGTTTCGATCGTCACCCACACGCATTCCGGCTGGATCGCACCGCTCGCCGCCCTGGTGACGCGGGCCGGGCAGAGCGGCGTGTTTGCCGTACGCGATGGGATCGCGACGTTCGTTCCGCTGCAAACGGGCACCGTGGGGGCGACGTCAGTCGAACTGCTCGGCATCGACGGACGTGGGATGCAGGTCGCCGTCAGCGGCCTGGAACGGCTCGACGACGGCAGCCGGGTCGCGGTCACGCGCTGATGCGGCAGAACCTTGCCGGGCGGATCGCGGTTTATTTTTTGACCTCGAAGCTCACGCCGGCGATCGTGCTGGCCATCTGCGTCTGGGGTGTGATCGCGATCTTCGGCACACCGCGCGAAGAGAACCCGCAGATTACGATGCCGGCCGCTACGATCGTGACGCAGTATCCCGGCGCATCGGCGGCCGAGGTACAAAAGCTAGTCACCGAACGCGGCGAGCGCGTGCTCCAGGAGATTCCGGGCATCGAGCACGTCTACACGGTTTCCGACCAAAACGCATCGATCATGACCGTGCTCTTTCACGTCGGAGACGATCCGACCAAATCGTTCGTCGATCTGTACGATCAAGTGTTTGCGCATCTGTATGAGCTTCCGCCGGGTGCGATGCAGCCCCAGATCACGCCGCTGAGCGTCGACGATATTCCGATCGTCGTGCTGACCTTGCACGGCCAGCGCTACGACCGCGGGCAACTCGACGATGCGGCCCAACGCGTGATCACCGCCATCCGCGCGATTGACGGTGTCTCGACGATCGACACCTACGGCGGGCTTTCGCGTCAGGTCAACGTCACGCTCGATCCGGTTCGTCTCGCCGCATTCGGGATCGGCCCCGAGTCGGTCGCCCGGGCACTTGGCGCGACAAACCTCACCCAGGCCGTAGGGACGGTGCGCGATGCGACGACCGAACTCTCGATTCACGCGGGAACGGCATACACGACGGTCGAGCAAGTGGCCGCGCAGATTGTCGGCGTGAGCGACGGTCAACCGGTCGCGCTGCGGCAAGTCGCCGACGTCGCGCTCGGTCGCCAAGCCGTGGAATCCGACACGCGCTTTGATCTGGGCGGTGCGTCCGGCGCACACGCCCCTCCCGATGAGTCCGCAGTGAGCATCGCGATTGCGAAAAAAGCCGGCGCTAACGCCGTCGGCATTGCCGATGCCGTGCTAGGCAGGCTCAAAACCGTCACGTTGCCGCCGGGCGTCACCGTAGCGGTTACGCGAAATTACGGCGAGAAAGCCAACGATGCGGTCAACGAATTGATCCAGCGCTTGATCGAAGCGATCGCCATCGTCGTGGTGCTCTTGCTCTTGACACTCGGCTGGCGCGAAGCGCTGGTCGTCGCGACGGCGATCCCGCTCACGCTGTTCGTCACCCTTGGCGTCGGCATGTTGACGGGGCAAACCGTCAACCGGATCACGCTCTTCGCGTTGATCTTGGCACTCGGTCTGCTGGTCGACGACGCGATCGTGGTAGTCGAAAACATCCATCGGCATTACGCCATGGACGCCGCCGGGTCCAAGGCGGAAGCGACGATCCGCGCGGTGCGCGAGATCGGTAGCCCGACCGCCCTCGCGACGCTGACGGTCATATTGTCGTTTCTGCCGATGCTCTTCGTGACCGGGATGATGGGCCCGTATATGCGTCCCATCCCGATCAACGTCCCGGTCGCGATGATCGCCTCGCTCGGGATCGCCTTCGCGATTACGCCGTGGGCGACGTATCGGCTCTTGCGCAATCAAAAAACGAAGCCGGCACATGGAATCGCCGGTTGGATCGCACCGTTTCGTAAGGCGCTGGCGGCCCTCTTAGATCGGCCGCGTTGGGGAAGCGTCTTCCTCGCGGTGTTGCTCCTGGCATTTGTCGTCAGCGCCGCGCTTCCGATCGCGCAGCTACTGCAATTTCGCATGTTGCCCGACGCCAACGAAACGACATTTCTGGTCAGTATCGATGCGCCGCCCGCGAGCCCGCTGGGCCGAACGACGGCCATCGCCGCCGCTGTCGGCGCCGAGCTCGCACGCGTTCCCGAAGTCGCCGACTACGAAATCTTTGCGGGCACGAATACCGTACCGGACTTGGCCAGTTTGCTTCAAGGCACCGTGTTCCGCAACGCGCCGAACCTCGCTGACATTCGCGTGAATCTCGTTCCCAAGGGCGCGCGCCGCATCCAATCCGCCGCACTGGTCGCCGCCCTGCGCCCCCGTCTCGCCGCGATCGGCGCGCGCTACGGCGCAACGTTGCGGATCCTCCAAACGCCCCCGGGACCACCGGTGCGAGCGACGATCCTGGCCCAGATCTATGGGCCCGACTCGGAGGGAAGACGCGCCGTCGCATCGCGCATCACCGGTATGCTCGAACGCGAGCGCGGCGTCGTCGATATCAACTCGAGCTTCAAACCCTTACCAGCGACGCTGCAACTCGAGGTCGACCAACGCGAAGCGGCCCTCGCAGGCGTCAGCGCGGCGGACATTGCCCAAACGCTGACGATGGCCTTGAACGGTGCGACCGTATCGACGCTGCACACGTCGACGGATGCGCGGCCGGTCGGCATCTTCGTGCGCTTCGCGCCGGAATATCGACGG
>JBEKXE010000062.1:0-24616 GCA_049512335.1 Candidatus Lustribacter sp. | reverse complement strand
CCATCGACTCCAGCACCGGGCGCACGCGCTCGAGCACGGCCGCCTCGCCGCCGATCATCATCGTCAGCGTGCCGGCTTTGGCCCCGGTCGTGCCGCCCGACAGCGGCGCTTCGATCATCGCGATGCCGTGCCGGCCGCACAACGCGATCAGCTGCTGCGACGCCGACGGGTCGATCGTCGACGTGTCGACGAAGGTCGCACCGGGCCGGAAACCAGCCAGCAAACCGTCCGCGCGCTGCAGCACGTCGCGCACCTCGTCCTGCGTCGGCAAGCACGTCAGCACGACGTCGGCGGCCGCTGCCGCCGCTTGCGGCGACGCCGCGCGCACGGCGCCCGCCGCTACAAGCGCATCGGCTTTTTCCGGCGTGCGATTCCAAACGGTCAGCGGGAAGCCGGCGGCCAACACGTGTTCCGCCATCGGCAGCCCCATCGCGCCCAAGCCCAAGAACGCAACCGGCGTTTGTTGCGCCATCACGCACCGCCCTTCGCGGCTTGCGCCGCGCCGATCGCGGCGTACCGCTCGGCCAAGCCTTCGTACATCTTGCCGACCCCCGCTTCGTCGCGGCCGAACACGGCGATCTCGCGCATCTCACCGTCCCAGCGATACGCCTTCGGATACATCGTCGGAATCTGCCGCGTCAGCCAGGCGAACAAGGCCGGCTGGCTGGCCGAAAACTCCGCTTCCAGCGCCGCGCTCAAGCCGTGGCTTTCGGCGCAGGCGAACATCGCCGAACCGATGCCGGTGATCCCTTTCGTCAATCCGCCGTAACACATCTTGAGCCCCGATGCGACGCCGACCGGCCCGTCGAGCACGCGCACCCGCAGACCATGCGCGCCCAGCGCGGCGAACGGCGCGACGTCGGGACCACACGCGTAGATGTTCGGGCCGTCGTAGCCCTCGCGCGGCGCCCCGCCGATGATTCCCGCATCGACGAAACGGACACCGGCGCCGGTGATGACGCCGGCCACGGCCCGCGCCGTCTCCGGCGCGATGGCGTTGCAATCGACGTACACCGGCGGTTCGGGCCGCGGAACGTAGGCCGCGACAAAGCCCAACGCGACGCCGAGCGCCCGGTCCGGCGGCACGATCGAGAGGATCAGCGGGCAGCGCGCCACCGCGGCGAGATCGTCGACGGTGCCGATCCCGGCGCGCCGGACGCGCTCGGCGCTCGCCGCGCTGCGTCCCGCGAGCGTCGTTCGAACGTCCGCGCCGTGACGCACGAGCCACCCTCCGACCCCGCTGCCCATCTCGCCCGCACCGATCAAACCGATGCACGCCCCCGCCGTATTTCCGTTCATGTCCATGAGTTAATCGCAAGACCGCCCCTGTCATCCCGAGCGGAGCGAGCGAAGCCGAGCGAAGACGAGGGACGAGGGACAGCTAGCGTTCGTTGACGGTCGCGATCGTCGGCGTGTCGATGACGAGCTCGCTGTACGTTGCGGTCAGTTCGGCGCGCATGTGCGGGATGTCGATCGTCGCGTGCTGTGCGGTCACGACGTCCGCCGTACCCAGCTCGGAATACGTCTGGGTCAACACGATCGTTCCGCCGTCGTGACGCGTCCAGGTCGCCTTGAGCATGCGCCCGTGTTTGGCGTCGGTTTGGATGTCGAGATACGCGACCATCCCGGCGGCCTTCTTCGGCGTGAGGCGCAAGACCGGCGCGTCGTCGGTACTCTGCGGCGCCATCGTGATGTCGTAGCGTGTTTCCCACAACGTCGGATCGCCGAGATCGTAGCGCAGATCGTCGAACTTGCCGGCGATGCGCGGCACGTTCGTCAGCTGGTAGTGATAGAACCCGGGACGCCGGTAACTGCTCGTTCCGTGAACGGTCAGCCCGATGAACGGGAACGAATGCAGTTTGACGTGCAACTCGACGTGGGCGGAATACCCTTCGGGCGTCCGCGGATCGGTCGCCAACGCCGTGAGCACGATCGCCGGCACCGGCGGCGTGACCGCCGTCACCGTGGCGGCGTTGTCGTCGGCGCGCACCGGGCTCGCGCAGAGCGCGAGGCTCGCGACGAGCGCGGCGACGATATTGCTTCGGAACGGCTGACGCCCCATGGCGCGATAGTACGTCAGGCTGCCGCCCGATTCAAGCAGCAAGCGCTACTTCTCATCTCAGCTAAATCTCAGGCTCCCTCAGGCGAGCGAGCTACCGGTCGGCCCGCGTCGACGCCACCAGGCTTGCGGCGTGTTCGAGCGAGATGCGTTTGGTATCGCCCGAGAGCATGCGCGCGATTTCGGCCAGGCGATCGTCGTCGCTCAGCGCCACGACCTCGATCGTCGTTTCGCCGCCGTCGTCGTACTTGCGCAGCGCGTAATGCGTGCCGGCGTACGATGCGATCTGCGCGAGATGCGTCACGCAAACGACCTGCGTCACGCCGGCCAAGCGCGCCAGGCGCGCGCCCACCGCGAGCGCGGTCGCGCCGCCGATGCCCGCGTCGATTTCGTCGAAGACGAACGTGCGCGCGTCGTGCCGGTCGGCGAGCACGACGACCAGCGCCAGGAACACGCGCGAACGTTCGCCGCCCGAAGCGACGCGCGCCAGCGGCCGCTCGGGTTCACCCGGATTCGCGGAAAAACGAAACTCGATGCGGTCCGCGCCGTGGGCCGCGATCTCGTCGAGCGGTTCGAGCGCCACCCCAAAACGCGCCGCCGGCATCGCGAGCGCGTGCAACTCCGCCGCGATCCGTTCTTCGCAACGCCCGATCGCAGCGCTGCGCTGCGCTCGCAATTCGGCCGCATCGGCGGCCAGCGCCGCATCGATGGCCGCGAGTTCGTCGTCGATCGCCGCCAGCCGTTCGTCGCGTCCCGCGTCCGCTTCGAGCGTGGCGGCGAAACGGTCGCGCGCGGCGAGCACCGCGCCGATCGACGCACCGTACTTCTTCTTCAGCGTTTCGATCGCGTCCAGGCGCGCGGTCACGTTCTCGAGTTCCAGCGGATCCAACTCCACGTCGTCGAGCGAGCGCGCGATCTCCGCTGCCAACGCGTTCGAGTCGGCCTGCAGCGCGCCGGCGCTCTCGGACAACGCGGCGAACGCGCCGCCGAAGCGCGCGATGCCGCTCAGGGCATGCGCGGCCGCGCCGAGCGCATCGACCGCACCGCCGTCGTCTTCGAGTGCGGCGCGGGCGCGCATCAGCGCCTCGGCGATCCGTTCGGCGCTCCCCAGGACCTCGCGCCGCTCGCGCAAGCGGTCGTCTTCACCCTCCGCGAGCGCCGCCGCCTCGATCTCGCCGAGCGCGAACCGCGCGAACTCAGCTGCGGCCAGCGCGCGTTCGGCGCCGCCGGTCAACGCATCGCGCTCCGCGCGCAGCGCGCGCGCCGTCTCGTAGCTCTCCCGCAGACGGTCGCGCAGCGCCAACGCGGCCGGGCCGGCAAAGCGGTCGAGCAGATCGCGCGCGAACGCCGGCTCGAGCAAGCGCTGCGCTTCGCCCTGTCCGATCGCATCCACGACGTGCGCTCCGAGCGCGCGCAATTGGCCGGCGCTCACCGCGACCCCGTTGACGCGGGCCTGCGAACGCCCGGCTGCGGTCACCTCGCGCACGATCACCACGTCGTCGTCGTCCGCCAGCTCGATTCCCATCGTGTCGAGCAGATCCCGCAGCCCTTCGCCGGCCGCAATCTCCAGCGCGACGCGCAAGCGGTCGCCGCGGATCAGCTCGCGCTCGACCCGTCCGCCGAGCGCCGCGTCGAGCGCGCCCAGCAACATCGTCTTCCCCGAACCGGTCTCGCCGGTGAAGGCCGTGAAGGCGTCGCCGAACTCCACCTGAGCGTGCGCGATCAAGCCGACGTTGTCGATGCGCAGGCGCAACAGCACCGGCGTTACGCGCGTTTGATCGGAACGCCCCATTGCAGCTTGTCTTCGAGGCGGCCGAAGAAGTCGTGGTCGGTGGTGCGAGCGAACTTCACCGGCCGCGAGGCGCACGTAACGGTGACCAAATCGCCGGACGAGAGGTCGCTCACGAACGTGCCGTCCATCTCGAGGTTGGCGTGGACGATCTCGGAATCGCAGGTGATCTGGATCGTCGATGACGTCGGGACGATCAGCGGCCGCGCGAAGAGCGTGTGCGGCAGCAGCGCGGCGACCCCGAGCGCATCGACGGTCGGCGCGATGATCGGGCCGCCGGCCGACAGGAAGTACGCCGTCGAACCGGTCGGCGTCGCGACCACGATGCCGTCGGCCGAGATGTGCGCGATGCGTTCGCCGTCGAGCGAGAGCCCGAACGGAGCCATGCGCGCCTCCGCTCCGCGCCGGACGACGACGTCGTTGAGGGCAAAGTGCGCGCCCTGCCCGTTCACCGAGGCCTGGAGCGCGAGCCGTTCGTCGATGGTGAACTCGCCGCGCAGCGCGCGGCTCACGCCGGCCATGCCCTCGGGCGTCGTTTCGATCTCGGTAAGGAATCCCAAGCGCCCCGTGTTCACGCCGAGGATCGGCACGTCGAGCGGCATCGCGAGCCGCACGCCGCGCAGGAACGTTCCGTCGCCGCCGATCGTGATGATCAGTTCCGCGGCATCGATCCGCGCCCCCGGCGTCGAGCACAGCCCCGGAATGTCCTCGGCCACCGCAACCGCAATCCCCGCGTCGTCCGCCATGCGGATGATCTCGTTCGCGCGTTCGAGTGCGGTCGGCCGGTCGGCACTGACCGAGATCGCGATTGTTTTCACGACGCGTTCGCCGCGGCGACGAGCCCGTCGAGGCACTCGTCGCCGACCGGCGCGCCGGCGCGCTCGATGCGGTAGAAGAACTCGACGTTACCGGCCGGGCCGCGCAGCGGCGAGACGCAGGCATCGACGGCGTGCACGCCGAGGGTTTCGAGCGCCGCCCGCACTTCGCGCAAGACCGCGGCGTGCACGGCCGGGTCGCGAACGACCCCGCCGCTCCCCAGACGTTCGCGCCCGGCCTCGAACTGCGGCTTGACCAGCGCCACGATCGTGCCGCCCGGGCGCAAGTAGGCGATCGCGCGCGCCACGATCGTGCGCAGCGAGATGAACGACGCGTCGATGACGATCAGATCGAAGCCGTCCGGAAACGCGTCGTTCCCGAGCAAACGAAAGTTGGTGCGCTCGACGACGCGCACGCGCGGATCTTGCCGCAGCTTCCAGGCCAGCTGTCCGTAGCCGACGTCCAGCGCGACGACCGAGCGCGCCCCGCCCGCCAGCAACACGTCGGTGAATCCGCCGGTCGAGGCACCGACGTCGAGCGCGTCGAGGCCGGCCGGATCGAGGCCGAAGGCCGCCAGCGCGCCGGCGAGCTTCTCGCCGCCGCGGCTGACGTAACGCGCCGGCGCGTCGACGATCACCTCGGCGCCGGCCCGAACGCTCTGGCCGGGCTTGGTGCGCGGCTCGCCGTCGACGCGCACGCGCCCGGCCAGGATCATCCCGCGCGCTTGCGAGCGCGTCAGCTCCGCCACGGCCGCCACGACGTCGTCGAGACGCCGGCTAGAACGGGGCTTCGTCGTCGGGGCGTTCATCGTCGCGCTCCGGGGCGGTCGGCGCCGCGGCGGTCCCATCGGCAGTGCGCAACGTCTCCTCGGCGGTTTTCAACAGTGCCTCACAGCGCGCGACCAAGCTCCGGCCCTCGCGAAAGAGCTCCACCGAGCGCTCCAAGTCGACGCTCTCCCGTTCCAGTTCGTCGACGACGGCCCGGAGCCGATCGAGCGAACTCTCAAAAGAGGTTGATTTGTTCTCCGCCATTCGCTCCATCGCGTTCGACGCGCGCACGCAGGGTTCCGCGAGCGAGCTGCGCGGCGATCACCGTGCCCGGCGGTGCATCGGCCGGATCGCGCACCAGCCGCCCGCCCGAGGTAACGATCGCATAGCCGCGTTTCAGCAATGCTTCCGGATCGTTGCCTTCGAAACGCGCCGTGAGCGTGGCGAGACGCGCGGCGTCCCGGGCGACCACCCGCACGAAGGCCGGCCGCAGCCGGTCGGCGAGCGGCACGAGGCGCCGGCGCCGGCGCACGGTGATCTCCCCGCGCAGCCGCTCGAGCGCCGACCCCAATTGCGCGAGGGCGGCGCGGCGGCGTTCGAACAGCGCCCGCGGCGAGGACGCCGTCAAGCGCCGTTCGAGCGGCAGCAGCGTGCTCCGCGAGCGCGCGATGCGGCGCTCCGCGCCGACCGTCACCGCGTTCCGCAGCGCGTCAACCGCCTGGCGGCGCGCGTACAACAACCGCGCGGGATCGGCCAGCGGGGAACGATGTTCGATGCGTTCGAGCGCCGAGCGCGCGCGCTGCAGGCGGTTGGCGAACGCCCGCCGCGCGGCCGCCGCGCGTTCGCCGACCGAGCGCAGCACGTCTTCGCGTTTGGGCAGCACGGTCTGCGCCACCGTCGACGGCGTCGACGCGCGCACGTCGGCGGCCAGTTCGATCAGCGGCACGTCGCGTTCGTGTCCGATCGCCGCCACGGTCGGCGTCGCGCAGGCGGCGATCGCGCGTACCACGCGCTCGTCGGAGAAGCCGAACAGATCCTCGTACGACCCGCCGCCCCGAACGACGACCACCAGGTCCGCTCGCGCCGCGTCGGCAGCGCGAATCGCATGCACGATCTCCGGCGCCGCGCCGACGCCGTTGACGGCGGTCGCAAAGAGTTTCACGGCGACATGCGGCGCGCGCTGGCGCGCTTGGGTGAAGAAATCGCGCGTGCCGTCGCCGGTCGGCGAGCCGACCAGTGCCACCCGAAACGGAAATCGCGGCAGCGGCTTCTTGCGTTCGGCCGCAAAGAGGCCCTCGCGCTGCAGCTTCGCGCTCAGTTCCTCGTACTTCGCATGCAGCACGCCGATGCCGGCCAGGTCGAGCCGCGTCGCGACCAGTTGGTAGGTCGAATTGCGCCCGTAAATCTTAACCTCGCCGTACGCGACCACATCGGCCCCGTTATCGAACGCCGGGAAGGTCGCAGCCCGCTCGCTGAAGGCGACGCAGTTCAGCAGCGCTTCGCGGTCCTTGAGCGAGAAATAGACGTTGCCGTTCGGCTGCACTTTGAGGTTCGACACTTCGCCCTGCACGCCGACGTAGCGCAGGTGGCGGTCGTCGGTGAATTTCTTTTCGAGGTAGAGGCGCAGCCGGTTGGGGGTGATGACGGGCGCGTTCGCGCTCGACGGCACGCTCACGGCGTCGACTGCGCCTGCGGTTGGGTGTCGAGCGATTCGAAGGTCGTGCCGTCGCCGATCGCGTCGGCGGGTGCAGCAGGCGCAGCCGGCGTGGCGATTGCGGCTTTCGGCACGGCCGCCGCTTTCTGGTCCGCCGTCGCCGGAGCTTTCTTCGGCACCTGCTCCCACGCGGGCGGCGGCGTCGCGCCGTCGCCGCAGGTATGCGACGGCTCCGTACCCGCTAGGAACACTTCGGATTTGCCGGTGTCGCACAACGTCACGCGCCGCACCTCACCGGCCGGCATGGCGAAGTCGTGCTTAGGCGTGTGGGTGAGCGCCGCTTTCATGAAGCGCGCCCAGATACGCGCCGGAATGTTGCCGCCGTAGCTTTCGTTCATGCGTTTGTAGTTGTCGTTACCGATCCACACCGCCGCCACCAAGTCCGGCGTGTAGCCGACGAACCACGCGTCGCGAAAATCCGACGTGGTCCCGGTCTTACCGGCCGCCGGCCGGCCGATCTGCGCGTTGGGATAGCCGGTGCCTTCATCGATCACCGATTCCAGCATCGACGTCACGACGTAAGCCGTGCCGGCGCTGACGACCTCGCTCTGCTGCGGATACGAATTGTCGAGCACGGGCGTGCCGAACGAGTCGCGCACGATGCGAATCGGCGTCGGATCGATGTGGATGCCGGCATCGGCCAGCGTCGCGTAGCCGGCGGCTTGATCGAGCGGCGCCACGCCGCTGGTGCCCAGCGCCAACGACAGGTTGGCTTCGAGCGGCGCCTTCACGCCCATGCGCTTCGCGTACTCGATCACGCGGTCGATGCCGAGCTGTTCGGCCAGCTTCACCGCTACCACGTTGCGCGATTGCGCCAGCGCGTAACGCAGCGTGATCGGGCCCATGAAACGGTGGTCGTCGTCGGTCGGCGCCCAGCGCGTGCCGTCGCCCATCGGATACGAGATCGGCGAGTCGTCGACGATCGTGGTCGGCGGCATCCCGCTGTCGATCGCCGCCGTGTACACGTACGCTTTGAACGAGGAGCCGGGTTGGCGGCGCGCTTGCCAGGCGCGATTGAACTGATTGTGCAGTGAGAACGGCCCGGCCCCGCCGACCATCGCCAGAATCTCGCCGGTCGACGGACGGATCGCGACCAGCGCACCTTCGTTGGCGCCGATGCCCTCGGCTCGGCCCTGCGTGATTCCCCAGTCGACCGCGTTCTGGGCCTCGTTCTGCAGCGCCGGATCCATCGTCGTGTAGACCTGCAGCCCGCCCTCGAACGTCGCCTGCGAGCCGAACTGCGCTTCCAGCAGATGCGTCACGTAGGTCGTGAAGTAGGGATACTTATACGATTGCAGCCCGGTCGGCCGTTCGCGAATCAAGCCCAGCGGCCGGTCGAGCTCTTGATCTTCCTGGTCTTGCGAGATGAAGCCGCTGGCGACCATGCGGTCGAGGACGTGGTGCTGGCGCTCCTGCGCGCGCGGCAAGTTCACGAACGGCGAGTAGTCCGACGGCGCGGCCGGTAAGCCCGCGAGCATCGCGGCCTGACCGATCGACAGATGCGAGACGTCGGTCCCAAAGTAGGTATGCGCGGCGGCTTGGATGCCGTACGCGCCCGAACCGAAGTAGATGATGTTCAGGTAGCGCTCGAGGATTTCGTCCTTCGTGTAGTAGCGCTCGATCTCGATCGCCAGCAGCGCTTCTTGGATCTTGCGCGCCATCGAGACCTGATCGGAGAGGAACAGCCGGCGCGCCAGCTGCTGCGTGATCGTCGACGCGCCCTGGAATTCTTCGTGGCGCCAGTCGGCGATGGCCGCGCGCAGGATGCCGCCGAAATCGACGCCGTGGTGCTGGTAGAAATGCTGATCTTCGGTGGCGATGAACGCGTTGCGGACCGGAACCGGGATCTGCGAGATCGGCACCCAGATGCGGTTCTCGGTGTAGAGGTCGGCGAGTTGGGTGCCGTCGCGGGCGAACACGCGCGTGGAACGCGAGGGCTGGTAATCCGCCATCCGGTTGATGTCGGGCAAGTTGCGCGAATACGACGCGATCAGCCCGGCGATGATCCCCGCTCCGAGCAGCGCGGTGAACATCGCGATCAGGCCGAGCGTGCGCAGGACACGACCCGTGCCGGGCTTGGGTGCGGGCTTGCGCGCCCGCCCGCGAGCGCGCGGCCGGGCCGCGCTACGCGCCACGGGCCGCTTTCGAGAGCACGCCGTTGACGAACCGGCCCGAGTCCTCGGTCGAGAACTTCTTCGCCAGCTCGACCGCCTCGTTGATCACGACGGGCGGCGGCGTTTCGGTGCGGTGACGCAGCTCGAAGACGCCCATGCGCAGCACGATCCGGTCGATCGTGGGCAGGCGTTCGAGCGTCCAGCCTTCGAGCAGCGGCCCGATCAAGGCGTCGCTCTCGTCGGCGAACTCCAGCGTGCCGAAGACGAGGTCTTTCACGAACGCGCGGCCGTCGGCGCCGGAGATCCGCGCGGTCGTCTCGCCGAGCATGTCCTCGGGCGTACGATGGCCGACCTCGGTCCCATAGAGCGTCTGCAGCGCGAGCTCGCGCGCGAAGCGTCGTGAGGTCGCCATGTTAGACGGGGGCCGGGGTGCGGCCGGCGAGATAGTTCGGAAGCCAATCGACGCCGAAGCCGCCGCGCTGGAAACCCGGGTCGCGCATGATCTCGCGACAGAACTCGACGGTCGTCTTCACACCTTCAATACGCGTTTCGGCGAGCGCGCGTTCCATACGCATGATCGCCGACTCACGGGTGCGCCCGGTGACGATGATCTTGGCCAGCATCGAATCGTAGAACGGCGGCACGACCGTGCCCGAATAGACGTGGGTGTCGACCCGCACGCCCGGGCCGCCCGGAAACTCGACGCGACCGAGCGTACCGGCCGCGGGCGCGAAGTTGTTGTCCGGATCCTCGGCGTTGACCCGCACCTCGATCGCGCAGCCGTGCGGCTGCAGATCGGCTTGCGTGAAGCCCAGCGGTTCGCCGGCCGCGATGCGGATTTGCTCCTTGACCAGATCGACCCCGTACACCATCTCGGTCACCGGGTGCTCGACTTGGATGCGCGTGTTCATCTCCATGAAGTACACGTCAGCGCCGTCGACGAGAAATTCCAGCGTGCCGGCATTCGTGTACTTCACCGCGCGCGCCGCGGTCACCGCGATGTCGTGCAACCGGTCGCGCACCGCCGGGTCCAACACCGGCGCCGGCGTTTCTTCGATCAGTTTCTGGTGCGAGGGCTTCTGCACCGAGCAATCGCGTTCGCCGAGATGCACGACGTCGCCGTACTGATCGCCGAGCACCTGCACCTCGATGTGGCGGGGCGACCGGATCAGTTTCTCGGCGTACAGCCGGCCGTCGCGGAACGACGCTTCGGCTTCGGCCGCGGCGGTCGCGAAGGCCGCCGCCATCTCGTGCGGCGACTCGACCGCGCGCATCCCCTTGCCGCCGCCGCCGGCCGTCGCCTTGAGCAGCACCGGGTAGCCGATGCACTCGGCGAACGCGGCGGCCTCGCCGGCGTTGGCGAGGATGCCGCTGCCGGGGGTCGTCGGGACGCCCGACTCGTCCATGATCTTGCGCGCCGTCGCCTTGTCGCCCATCGCCGCGATCACGTTGGGCGCCGGGCCGATGAACGCCAGGCCGTGATCGCGCGTGATCTCGGCGAAGCGCGCGTTCTCGGCCAGGAAACCATAACCGGGGTGGATCGCGTCGGCACCGCAGATCAAGCCGGTCGAGATGATGTTGGCGATGTTCAGGTACGACGACGCGACCGGGCCGGCGCCGACGCAGAATGCCTCGTCGGCGTGGCGCACGTGCAGCGAACCGCGGTCCGCTTCGCTGAAGATCGCGACCGTCGCGACGCCGAGCTCGTGACACGCGCGGTTGATCCGCAGCGCGATCTCGCCCCGATTCGCGATCAAGACTTTGCGGAACATGGGTTAGCGTTCGATCGCGAACAGCGGCTGGCCGTATTCGACCGGCTGGCCGTCCGTCACGTAGACCATCGCCACCCGGCCCGGGCCGCGCGAGCGCACGGGGTTGCGGATCCCGAGCGTCTCGACGTAGGCCAGCTCGCGATCGCCGTCGAGCACCATCCCCTCGCCGACCGCCGGCCGCAAGAAGCGCATGACCCCGACGACGTCGGCGAGGATCGCATCGACGGGACGCGCCGGTGCCGGCTCGCTCGCCGGCCGGGCGCCGGCAGCCGTAGCCGCGGACGGCGCGCGACGGAACTCGACCTCGAACTCGCCGTCGCGCACCCGTAAGCGCGTGAGACCTCCCTCGTTGAAGGCCTGGGCGAGCGGTCTCACGCGCTCCGAAATTGTGTCGTCGAACATCGAATCCCCGAATTTCGAGACAATCGGGAGCGGTCCCGCCCCGGTGTATCGAAGAAGCTGCCAAGCGATCTCTTCGGAGAAGACGTTTGAGCGTTTCCCAGCAGGTGGCCGTCGACCTCAAATCGGGGTTCCGCGTCGTTTATCCCCAGGACTTCACCCTGCCGGGATCGCTCGCTCGTGCCTTCGATGCAGCCGGGATCGCGCACCAAGCCGGCTCGTTTCCCTTCGCGGGCACCGACCCCGACGTCAGCGTGGCGTATCTCGTCGAAGCCGAACGGCTCGCGGCGCTCGGTTCGAAGGAGAAGATCACCCACGCCCTCGGGCTGATCGAACACGAGGGCAACGCCGCCACCGTCGTCGTGACCGATCCGGGCGAAACGGCGATGATGTGGCTGGCCGAGAGCGAGCACGTCGCGGGCTGGCTGTTGCGCCCGCTCGACCCGGTGGCCGTGGTCGCGACGATGACCGCCGCGCGCCGCATGCTAAAAGACCGCCGCGAGACCGATCGCATGAGCGAGATGGCCGACGCGATGACCCAAGAAACCGACCGCTTGCTGCAGATCGGCGTCGCGCTCTCGGCCGAACGCGATATCTCGAAGCTGCACGAGCTGATCGTACGTAACGCGCGCGAGTTGACGCGCGCCGACGGCGGCAGCTTGTTCTTGGTTGAGAAGGACGACACGGGCGCCGACAAGCTGCGCTTCGCCGTCGCCCAAACCGGCCCCAACGACGCCGGCACCCACTTGGGAGCGGTGCTGCCGCTCACCCGCGGCTCGGTGGCGGGCTACGTCGCGCTGAGCGGCGAGGTCGTGCGCATCCCGGACGCCTACGAGATCCCGGAGAGTAGCGAATACCGCTTCAACCAATCGTTCGACAAGCAGAACGGCTACCGGTCGAAGTCGATGATGGTCGTGCCGATGCGCGACCACGAGAACGCGATCGTGGGCGTCATTCAGCTGATCAATCGCAAACCCGATTTCGATCTGGTGCTGACCTCGCCGACGATGACCGAACAGGTCGTCGATCCGTTCACCGCCCGCGACGAGAGCGTGCTGCTCTCGCTGGCTTCGCAGGCCGGGGTGGCGCTCGAGAACAAAGCGCTGCTCGAATCGATTCAAGACCTCTTCGAACAGTTCGTGCGGGCGTCGGTCAAGGCGATCGAAGTTCGCGACAAGTCCACCCAAGGCCACTCCTCGCGCGTCGCGGAGCTCACCATCGCGCAGGCGGTCGCCGCCAACACGGTCGAGGCCGGGCGCTTCGCGAACCTGCACTTCAACGAGGACGCGTTGCGCGAGATGCGCTACGCCGCGCTGCTGCACGATTTCGGCAAGGTTGCCGTGCCGGAGTACATCTTCGGCAAGGCCAAGAAACTGCCCGACGGCAAGCTCGACGCGATCCGGCTGCGTTTCTTGCTGGCGATCAACCAGATCGAGTCGCTGGGCGCGCGGCGCAAGTTCGAGTTGCTGCAAAGCGGCGTCGCGCTCGACGACCATCGGATCGTGGAGATCGACGCCGACACGATCTCGCGCGCCGGCGAACTCCAGGCACTGCTTGGAACGGTCGAGTCGGCCAACGAGCCGCGCGTGGTCGCCGCCGAGGCCGGAGCCCTGCTCGACTCGATCATCGGCAAGACGTATCACGACCTCGAGGAAGAGAAGCCGCTGCTCGAGGCGGCCGAGTTCGACTTCTTGCACATACCGCGCGGCTCGCTCTCCAACGACGAGCGCCACAAGATGGAACAGCACGTCACGCAATCGTTTTACTTCCTGCGCGAGATCCCGTGGAACAAGACGCCCTGGCGCAACGTTCCCGATCTGGCGTACGGACACCACGAGCACCTCGACGGGACGGGCTATCCGCGCGGTCTCAAAGGCACCGAGATCGCACCGCAAGTGCGCATGCTGACGATCGCCGACGTCTACGATGCGTTGACCGCCAAAGATCGTCCGTACAAGGCGGCGATGCCGGTCGATCGCGCGCTCGACATTCTGGTGAAAGAATTTGCGCAGCGCGGCAAGGTCGACAGCGAGCTGCTCGACCTCTTCATCGCGCGCAAAGTCTACGAGGCGATCGACCCGACCGCGAAAGGGTGATGATCCGGGTCACATGACCCAGGTCACAAGCTAGCGCTAGGTCCAGGTATGGAGCGTGACGCGCACGTAGGGCGCAGGCACATCCATGTTCGCTTTAGCGCTGGTCGCGGTAGCTGCACTGGTTCTGGCGGCGATCTTCATCGCCGAAAGCGCCCGTTTGCGCAAAGCGGAAAAGCTGCGCGCGATGCCGCGCAGCCGAGCGCGGCGCCAGCCGCATCTCGAAGACGCGATCCGCGCGGCGTTCGACGGGCCGACCAGCAAGCACGGCGAGATCTTTTTGAGCTACTCGATCTGGATACGCGAACAGGAAACGCGGCTCGAGCTCCTCGCCGGCGATCCGTTCGGCCGTTTGAACGAATTCACGCGCTGCTTGATCGTGCGCCACCTTTGGCGCGCGCTGGAGAGCTTGGTGGCCGGGTCGGTCGTGATGGTCGACAGCCCGCCGCAAACGTGGTCGCAATCGGTCGACGCGACCTTCCATGACCACGGCATCGACCCGTGGCGCCTCCCGCCGATCGTCGCCGTTGCCGCCCCGCAATTCGTGAACGACTGACGATCAAGGACGATAGACGAGGCCGATGCCGATGACCGGCTGGATGAGACGGGTGCGGAATTGGGCAACGGTGGCGGCGAGGTCGGACTGGAACTGCGGATTGGCTTGGAGCGGTCCGGTGGCGCTCGCCGAGGTCGTGCCGTTGCGCACCACCAGTCCCGCGTCGAACGCGATCGTCAGCCCCTTGAGGATCCCGGTGCCGCCGCCGAAGCCGGCATAGATCGCGGGCCGCGCGAACGAAACGTGCGCGGAGACCACGCCCGCCTGGTTGGACGCGTAGGTATCGCCGTTGAGCACGTAGGCCGAGTTGACGCTCTGCGCGACTTTTTCGACGTAGTCGCCGCCGAAGAGCAGCCCGCCCGAAAGGCGCCAGCGGCCGGCATACGGGCGCCAATCCATCGCCACCAGCACGTTGTTTTCGTGGAACGTCGACTCCCACGGATTGTGGTCGTAGGTGTGCTGCGACGATTGCGAGAGCAGGCCGGTGTCGATGCGCGCGCTCAGGTTGAACAGCAGCGGGCGTTCGAGCGTGACCCCGTCGCCGAGCGTGCTGACGTGCACCCCGATCGAGATCGGATCGAACGAATCGGCACGAGCCGCTGCCGGAAACGCACAAAGCACCCCCAGCAGCACCGCGACGGTTAAAGGCGCTCCGCCCCAGACTGCGCGCCCCCCGGCCACTTCGTGGCCGGCCGCCGCAGGCGGCCGACGGGTTCGCAAAGCGAACCCATGCCCCCGCTCCGAGCTCGCAACAACATTCACTGCCATTGCCCGATGCGGCTGCGCTCGCTCCATCACCTTGACGCTTCGCTCTCGAACGCTCCGATTCGTTCAACGGCAGCGAGATCGTCGGGCGGCAGCGCGTCGCGAGCGGTTGCGAAGGCCGGTTCGATCTCGGCCAGCGGCACCAGTACGAACGCACGCTCGAACAGCCGCGGGTGCGGGATCGTGAGGTGCGGATCGTCCCGGCGGACGCCGTCGACGTCGAGGATGTCCAGGTCGATCGCGCGCGGCCCGTAGCGCACGCTCGCGACGCGCCCCAAATCGCGCTCGAGCGCCTTGAGCGCGACGAGCAGCGCGTCGGGGTCGAGCGGGGTGTCCAGCGCCACCGCGGCGTTGACGAACGGCGGCTGATCGAGGACGCCCCACGGCGGCGTGCGATAGAGCGCCGAGGCTGCGGTAACGACGCCCAAGCGGCCGAGCCGCGCTTTGGCCTCGTTCAGCGTTGCAACCGGATCGCCGAGGTTTGCCCCCAACCCCAGCAGCGCTCTCACGCGCGCGCGGCGCGGACGACGACGGCCGGCGTAGCTCCGGCGAGCAAGCCCGGTTTCGCGATGCGCACGCTCGCGCGTTGCACGCGCGGGTCGGCGAGCGCCGCCTCGAGCAGGTCGGCGCCCAGCCGCTCGATCAGATCGTACGAACGCTCGCGCACCAGCCGCACCACGGTCGCGTGCAGCGTGGAGTAATCGACCGTATCGGCCAACGCGTCGCTGCGCCGCGCCTGGGCCAGGTCGAGTTCGAGCGTGACGTCGATGTCGAACGGCTGCGCGACGACCTTCTCCCCCGGATTCGCACCATGATGCCCGAACGCCCGAATCCCACGCAGCTCAACGCAATCGAACGTCATCTCAACACGTCGGTCCAGCCGGGGGGGCGCCAGCCGCGGACGATCGCATCGGTGACGCGCACGACGTCGCGCTGCTCGGCCACGTCGTGGACGCGCACGATGTCGATGCCCGCGGCGGCGGCCAGCGCGACGGTGGCGGCCGTGCCGAACGCGCGGCCGCCGACGTCGCGGGCGGTGATCCGTCCGATCGTCGACTTGCGCGACGTCCCGAGCAGCGTGGGGAAACCCAAAGCGACGAGCCGCGGCAGCGCGGCAAGCACGCTGATGTTGTGCTCCGGCGTCTTGCCGAAGCCGATGCCCGGGTCGAGGATCACGTGCTCGGCCGGAATTCCGGCGCGCACGCAGCGCTCCGCCGCCGCCGTCAATCCGGCGAGCACTTCGTCGACGACGTCACCCTCGTAGATGGCGACCGCCTTGTTGTGCATCACGACGATCGGCGAGTGCGTCTCGACGCAGGCCGCGATCAGTTCGTCGCTCGCGCCCCAGATCGAATTGAGGATGTCGCCTCCGGCGGCGTGCGCGCGGCGGTACACGCCGGCCTTGAACGTGTCGACCGAAACGATCGTCTCCCGGTCGCTCGCGCGCAACCCTTCGATGACCGGCAGCACGCGCGCGATCTCGGTCGCCGCGTCGATCGGCGCGTAGCCCGGACGCGTCGACTCGCCCCCGATGTCGATCAGGTCGGAGCCGGCGGCGCCCTGCTCGCGCGCGCGCGCGACAGCGGCCTCCGCGTCCGCCGCGCCGTCGCCGGAAAACGAATCCGGCGACACGTTGACGATACCCATGACGTAGGTGCGCTGCCCCCAGGGGAGGCTGCGCCCGCGCACGCGCAACGCGCCGCGGGTCGCCGATTCAGACACCGGAGCTCACGACGTTGGCAAACCACCACTCGCGCAGCGTCGCGACCACGAACGTCGAACCGGTGACGACGACGACGTCGCTCGCGTCGGCGTTGCGGCGCGCGATCGAGAACGCGTCGACCGGATCGCCGATCGCGCGGCCCCAGATGCCGAGCTCCTCCGCGATGCTCGCCAAACGCTGCGGCCGGATCGCCGTGCGGCCCGGAATGCCGAAAAAGCCGGTGAACGAAAACGTGGCGGGCAAGCCGACGAACGGCTGCAGGATCGCCGCGACGTCCTTGGTTTCGGCGATCGCGATGACGAACGAAAAGCGCCGGCCGGGGAAGGCCGAGCGCAGCGCGTCGACGAGGTGGCCGGTCTTGTCCGGGTTGTGCGCCACGTCGAAAACGACGCCCGGATGCGAGGGAAAGAACTCCATGCGCCCGGGGATCACGAGCCGCGAGAAGCCTTCTTCGATCTGCGCGCGCGTGGGCCGCAGATCGTCGCCGAGGAGCTCGAGCGCGCGAATCGCGGTCGCGGCGTTCTCCTGTTGGAACGTGCCGAGCACCGGCAACGAGAGCTCGTAGCGATCCTCCGGCGTCACGACGTCGAACGACTGGCCGTAGCGTTCGCCGCGCCGCGGTTCGACCGTCACCGTGTCGGCTACCGGATAGAACGGCGCGCCTACGGCGGCGCATTCGGCCTCGATCTCGCGCCGCGCATCGGGATCGCGCACGTTCGAGACGAGCGGAATCCCTCTCTTCGCGATGCCGGCCTTGTCGCGCGCGATCGCCGCGGTCGTGTCGCCGAGGATTTCCGTGTGGTCGAGCGAGACGTTGGTGATGATCGCCACGCGCGGTTGCAGCACGTTGGTACCGTCGAGGCGCCCGCCGATGCCCGCCTCGACGACCGCCACGTCGCACCCCGCGCGAGCGAACGCGACGAACGAGAGCGCGAGCAGCGTCTCGTAGTACGACGGGCGCCCGTGCTCGCCGGCGACCCGGTCGATGACCGGCACCATCTCCTCGAGCAGTTCGCCGAACGCATCCTCCGCGATCGGCGTGCCGTTGACGCGCATGCGCTCGGCCGGTGACGCGAGGTGCGGTTTGGTGTGCAGGCCGACGCGCTTGCCGCTCGCTTCCAGCGCCGCCGCGAGCATCGTCGCGGTCGAGCCTTTGCCGCTCGTTCCGGCCACGTGCAGGGTGGGATACTTCAGCTGCGGCTCGCCGAGTGCGGCGATGAACGCGCGAATGCGGTCGAGCCGGTTCGGCGACCGGCGCGAAGCGTGCTCGTTGATCAGACCCAGCAGATAGGATTGTGCGCTCTCGAAGTTCACCGCCAAATCACTTCCTATCCGTCTTCCACGTCCCCCTGCAGCAAATCGAGCGCATGGGGCAAGGCCGGCAGGATGACGGCGAGCGTCTCAGCGACCGCCTTGGGGCTTCCCGGCAGGTTCACGATCAGCGTGCGGTCGCGCACGCCGGCGACGGCGCGAGAGAGCATCGCGGTCTTGACCACCGCGAGCGACGCCGCACGCATCGCTTCGGCGATGCCCGGCACCTCGTAATCGAGGACGGCGCTGGTTGCTTGGGGCGTGCGGTCGCGCGGGCCTAGCCCCGTGCCGCCGCTGGTGAGTATCAACCCAACGCCGCGGTCGCACAGTTCGATCAGCGCTGCTTGCAGCGCCGCCGGGTCGTCGGCGATCACGCGCTCGTCGACGATCGTGAACGCGGAACCGAGACCGGCGCGCACGACCGGGATGCACGCATCGGGGCGAACGCCGCTCGCGGCCCGGTCGGACAGCACGATGACCGCTACGGCGTACGCGTCAGTCGCGGACGGACCAGTCACCACTCTTCCCCCCGGTCTTCTCCAGCAGCCGGACCTGCTCGATCACGATGCCCTTGTCGACCGACTTGCACATGTCGTAGATCGTCAGCGCCGCGACGCTGGCCGCAACCAGCGCTTCCATCTCGACTCCGGTTTTCGCGCTCGTCGTGGCTTGCGTTTCGATCCGCAGCAAGCGGTCATCGTCCCAGCCGAAGCGCACGTCGACGGCATCGACCGCCAGCGAATGGCAGAGCGGGATCAGGTCGCCGGTGCGTTTGGCCGCCATGATACCGGCGATCTGCGCGGCGACGAAGGCATCGCCCTTGGGCAGCGTCGCGCCGCGCAACGCATCGGCCGCGCGCTGCGGCAACCGGACGAGCGCGTACGCGCGCGCCGTGCGCCGGGTGACGCCCTTCGTCCCGACGTCGACCATCGTCACCGAACCGTCCGCGGCGATGTGCGACGGCCGCTCGGCGCGGTTCAACGCGCGGGAGCCGCCGACTGAAAGCGCAGCCAGATCAGCGCCAGCACGGCCAGCGCGAAGTACAGAAACGGATGTTTGGCGTGCACCTTGTCGCTGGAGAAGCCGAGCGCGCGCGTCATCTCGTTGGCTTCGAGAGGATGCAGAATCGATAGGATCCCGCACAGGACGAAGATGACGACGAGGGCGATGGCAAGAGACTTCATCAAACTACCTTCGTGCTGAAGAGGAGCAGGGCCGCTGCGCCGGCGAGCAAGCAGTACCAGCCGAACGGGCGCAAGTCGTTGTGTTCGAAATAGCGGGTGAGAAACGCAACCGATGCGTATGCGGTGACGCCCGCCACCACGCAGCCCGCAATAGCTTCGACGGGGCCGATGGTGACGCCCGGTTTGAACAGGGCCGGAACCTCCAGCAGCGAGGCCAGCAAGATCACCGGCGTCGCCAGGAGGAACGAATAGTTGGCCGCGGCCTCGTGATCGAGATCGATCAGCAGTCCGGCCACGATCGAGGCGCCCGAGCGCGAGATGCCCGGCAGCAGCGCCAGACTTTGCGCGACCCCGACGCCCAAGCCCTCGAGCCACGTCACGCGCTCGATCGGCTTCGAGCTGCGGACGTCGCGCGCGTGCTGACGGCGCCGCAGTGCCTCGCCGGCGAACATCACGCCCGCGTTGACGATCAAGAAGATCGCGACCGGAATCGGCGATGCGAACAGGCCGCGCACGCTCGATTGGAACAGCACCCCGAGGATGCCGACCGGGATCGTCCCGACCACCAACAGCCAACCGAGGTGCTCGTCACGCGCGCCGCTCAAGCGGCCGCGCACGATGCTGCCGATCAGCGCGCTCACGATGCGCACCCATTCGGCGCGGTAGAACGCCAGCAGGGCGAGCGCGGTCCCCAAGTGCAGCACGACGACGAACGCGAGAAACGATTCGTCGCCTTCGTCGACGTGCCAGTGCAGGAGTGCCGGGATCAGCACCGTGTGCCCGAGGCTCGAAATCGGAAAGAGCTCGCTGACGCCCTGGAGGACGGCCAGGAACATCGCCTCCGCGAAGGTCACGCCCGGCCGCTTACTGCGATTGGAACTCCACCAGGAACCGATACGAATCGGCTACCGGCTGGCAATTCTCGACGCGCGTCTTGTACGTGCTGCCCTTGGCGGCAGCCAGCGCCGCGTTGTTGAGCAACGGACTGGCCGTCTTCTGGATGGTGGCCGAGACGACTTTGCTGTTCGCGTCCAATGAGACGACGACCGTCACCTCACCACCGATGCCTTGCTGCTGCGCGATCGCCGGCGTCTCGGGTTGGACCGCATTGATCGTGCGCGCGGGGAGGTTCGGCTGGGCGCACGACGGCGGCGTCGGCGTGGGCGGCGGCGGCGGCGTCGGCGGTGCGGGCGTTGCGGTCGCAACGACCGGCGGGGCCGACGGCGGACCGGTCGGCGAGCCTTGCGGCACGCCGTTGGTCGAACCTTCGGTGTGCGTGTTCGACTCTTCGGTCGGACCGCCCGAATGCGCGTTCGTCTTGAGCGTGTTGATCTTGATTTCTTTGGGCTTCGGCGGCTCCGGCGTCTGGTGCGGCGGCGGGGTCGGCGGCGGCGTGGGCGGCGGCGTCGGCGGCGGCGTGGGCGTGGGCTTCGGAGTCGGCGGCGGCGTCGGCATCTTGTCGATCTTCACCGTCTCGATTTTTTCCGGGGCTTCCGGCGTGCGCTGGAACTTGATCAGCGGCCCGATGAGCAAATGCAACGCGATCGAAATCGCAAAACCGTACAGCAGAAAATTCTGCGTCCGCTCCCGCACGGTCGGCGGCGCTTTTTGCGGCGGCTTGCTGCTCATACGAACGCGCCGTCCGGGGGGCGAAGACTCATGCTATTGGGCTTGACCTTCAGGTTGGCCCTCGATGTGATTGGCGAGACCGAAGCCGGTGAGGCCTTCGTTCTTCGCCGAATCCATCACCCGCAGGATCGTACCGAAGTCGGCAGTCGGATCGGCTTTGATGATCACGGTCTTGAGCCGCCCGCCGGTGTCTTGCACGAGCTCGTGGAACACGCGGCCCGTATCGGTTTGGTCGACCACCTGCGAGCCGACCTGAACCCGGTTGTTCTTGTCGACCAGGACGACGATCTCCGAGGGCTGGACCTTCAACGTGTTCTTGGCTTCCGGCAACTTCGGTTCTTTGGTGACCGAGGCCAGAATGATGAAGATGATCAGGAGCACCAACAGCACGTCCGTGAACGGCGTGATGTTGATGGTCGACATCACCTCATCTTCTTTGGCAATAGTCGTCGTAGCCATTTTAAAGGCGCTCCGCCCCAGGCTCGGGTGCGAAGCACCCCGCACGAAGTGCGCGCGGCATTCGCCGCGGGGTTCGGCCCGAGGCCGAACCCATGCCCCCCACGCCGGAGGCGCGGGGCCCCCGGTCCGAGCTCGCAATATACATAGGTTTCAAGGCGCGATCTTTCTGCGCTCGCTCCATCGCCATGCTCATCAAGATGTCACAAATCCTACGTCGTCGAGGCCGCTGAGGCGGGCGGCGTCGAGTACCGTGATCACGGCTTGGTAGGGCGCCTTTACGTCGGCCGTCAGGGAGACGTGCTTGTTGCCGCGCTCGCGTTTCACTTCGGCCATGTCGGCGTAGATGTGCACGGCATCGGTCTTCTTGTTGTCGATGTAAATGACGCCTTTTTCGCTGATCAGCACCTGGATGTTGTCGTTCTTCTTCAACTGCTGGATCGGCGAATTATCGGACTTGTCCGGCAGGTTCTTCTGGAAGCCGGGCGGCGTAACGAGCGCGGCGAGGATCATGAAGATAATGAGCAGGACCAGCAAGACGTCGGTGAACGGCGTAATGTTGATCTCCGCCATCACCTCGTCGTCGCCGGCCGAAGAAACCATCGACATCGCGGGTTATCTCTCGGAGCGGTTGCGGGCGGTCAGCGCGCGGGGGCGGTGGGCTGGTAGAGGTCGGTCGGAATCGGCGAACCGGTGTTGTGGAAGTGCAACATCTCGGCGAGCTGATTGGCCGCCACGATCATCTCCTGGTTGAACGACTTGATGCGCGACTTGAAGTAGTTGAAGAAAATGACCGACACGACGGCCACGAACAGACCGGCCGCGGTCGTGATCAGCGCTTCCGACACGCCGGCGGCCACGACGGCCGGCGTGGAGTTCCCCTTGAGGGCGATGTCTTGGAACGCGCGGATGATGCCGAGCACCGTGCCGAACAACCCGACGAACGGCGAGATGACCGCGATCGTGCCGATGATGCCGAGGTTGCGCTCGAGCGCGTTGAGGTGTTCCATCAGCGCGATCGAGAGCGCGTCCGTGATGTCGGCGCGGTTCTTCTCGCCGCGCTTGAGGCCGAACTCGAGAATCTTCGGCAGCATGCCCTTGTTCTGCTGACAAACTTTGATCGCGCCCGGGAGGTCGTTGGCGGCGATCTTCTGACCCAGCGCACGCAACAGCCCTTTTGAATCGGAGTGCTGGCTGGAGAAGAACAGCAGCCGCTCGATCACGATGGCAATTGCGATCACCGACAGCAAGAGCAGGATCCACATTGCCGGGCCGCCGGCTATGATCGTCTGTAAAAATCCACCGATATCCACGGTTGCTCCCAGGGCCTCCTACGATGCGAGGGGTTTGACGGGTCTCTTGGCGATTGCGGATGCGGCAACAGGAAACGCTACGGGCGAAGTCCCGGCCGACGAGGACGTGTGAGTTATCCCATCGGTTGCCGATTCCTCGTCATGTTCGTACGGGTGAACCCTTGGGGGGTCACTACAATTTGGTGGACGCGTTAAGCTTGGTTAAGGCGTCGTCGATCTGCTTGGCAAGCCCGGGGTCAGCCGCGTAGTCGGGGCTGGCCTTGGCCTTGTTCATGTAGTCCAGCGCGGTTTTTGCGTCGGATTTCTGCGCCGCCTGGATCCCGAGAACGAAGTCCGCCCGGCCCTCGTCGGGATCGAGAGCGAGCGCTTTTTCGGCTTCGGCCTTGATCTTGTCCCAGTCGGGTTTCTTGTCGGTCGCCATGATGTAGGCCGCTTCACCGGTGAGCGCTCCGGCCTCGTGCGGGAACGCGGCGGCACCGGATTCCAGCCGGCTGACCGCAGCCGGAATGTTCCCTGCATTGGCCAGCGGTATGGCAGCGTTCGTCACGGAGACGAAAGCGGCTTTGTCGAGCTTGCCCGACATGTCGACGTCGTCGCGGTAGATGTCGCGCGCGCTCGTCGCCGCCTCGCCGTATTGTCCCGCATTCAGTTGCGCGACGGCCAAGTTGAAGTCGATCGCGAGCATCGTCTTCGTGTCGGTCTTCGCGGCAATCGCCAGCGACGCGGTCTTCTGCAGGTCGGCGATGGCCGCGGTGTAGTTCGACAGATCGGTGTAGGCGACGCCGCGCGTGTAGTACGCACCGATGTCTTGCGGGTTGATGTCGATCGCGTGACCGGCGGCGGTCACGGCGTCGTTGTAATGCTGGCCGTTCAGCGCCGCAGTCGCGTACTTCTCGTACGACTGCAACGCTAGCGCCTTGTACTGATCCGGAACCGTGCCCGCCTTGTCGAAGGCCGTTGCCGCGCCGGCCGGATCGCCGCCGAACGAATCGGCGACGCCGAGCAGCACTTGCGCCTGCGTATCACCCGGGTGCGCGGCGATGTACGTTTGCAACTGGGTTTTCGCCTGATCGTAGTTGCCCGCGTGAATCGTCGCCAGCGCTGCCGCCAGCGGTCCGCCGGTGCTGGGCGGAGGCGTGCCGAGCGCGGCGGTGCCGCCGCCGAACGCGAACGCGAAATCGTAGTACTCATCGACCGGCTTGCCGCCCCGCGTTGCCGGCGCGTACTTCGAGGACTTCGCGATCTCGAGCGCGGCGTCGTTGTTGGCCGGGTTCGTCGACTTGATGATGCGGCTGATCGTGAACGTGCCGTCTTTCTTCACGAAGACTTGAACCTCGACGTCGCCCGGGCCGGCGGCCGGCGTCGTATTCGTTCCGCGTTCGAGCAGCTTGGGCGCGACGTGAGGCGCTGCGGTTTGCGCGTGTGCGACGGCCGGTTTGGGCTTCGCGGGCGGTTTCTTGGCGGCGACGCGAGCCTTCGCCGACGGTTTCGGCGAGGGCGTGGCTTGCGCGACGATCGACGTCGCCGGAGCGGACGCTCCATAAGCTATCGATTGCGCAGCGACCGTCGCAGCGAGCGTCGCAAACATGCATGCGCGCGTGAACCTCAAGATCTCACCTCTTCGGAACGGCATACGGTTGGGAACGGGCGGCCCCGGAAGAACGTTCCAGCGCACCGACCGCCCGGTGAGCTGACGCGAAGACCGCTTGCAGCCGCTCGGATTTCCCGGCCGCCAGATCGTCCGCCACCGAATGCAGAGCGCGCGCGAGCGCCTCCAGAGCTTCGGCGAGGGCGGCCGCGTTGGCCCCTGCGATCGGCACCCACAGCGCCGGGTCGGAATGGGCTCGTCTTGCCTTCTCCTTGTCGTCGGGCATCTCCTCGATCGTTTGCAAGGCATTGGCATTGCCGGCATTTTGTTGCACAATAAGCTGGCAAGTTTGCTTGGCGGCTTCGAGTTGACCTTTATGGAGTTGGCATTTGGCCAGGACTTTCAAGGCAACGGCATCCGTTGGATCAAGCGAGAGAGCTTGTTTGACACTTGCCTTGGCCTCGGGCGGACGGCTGAGTAACTGCAGGGCCAAAGCTTGGCTGGAAAAAGCGGAAGCGAGCCCTGGCTGAAGGCGCGTGGCTCTCGTAAAGGCAGCCAGCGCCGCTTC
>JBEKXE010000061.1:0-24765 GCA_049512335.1 Candidatus Lustribacter sp. | reverse complement strand
AAGCACGTCTCGGCGAATCTGGCGGCGAACGACTTCGTCGTCACCGGTCCCGTGTCGTTCGACGAGGTCGGCGGTCAGCGCCGGCACCTCGTCACCGACGAAGCCCATTATTCGGGCAACACCCACACGCTGTTTCTCGATCACCCGACGACGATTCGTGCCGGCGGCATGACCTTTCGCGTGGTCCGGGCCGAGGTGAATTTTACCACCGGTGAGACGAAGCTCGGCCGGATCAACGGCTCGCTGTAGGGAAGAAGCGGGGATGCGTTGCTTGCGATTCGCCGCCTTTGCCGCGGCGCTCTTGGCGTTGTCCACCATCGCGGCCGCGGCCGCCGTACCGGGGTTTTCCGACAAGCACATCAGTCTGCTCGAGAACCGCGGGCTGCCGATGACCCAGCAGGACGCGCTCGAACGCATCAACTTCCACCCCTTCGTCCCATCCTCGAATTACGGGATGGTGGCGCTGTTGCCGGCGTTCCACGGCGATGACAAGGACAACCCGGAGAACCGCGGGATCGGGTACTCGTACATGTCCGACGGCATCCTCTACGTGCTGCGGGAATGGCCGCTCGCCGGCGCCTCGCTGGACAAGTACCCGCCGGTGGCGCCGATGGGCACGTGCACGACCGGACACCTGGTGCTCGGCACGGTGCTTCACCCGCGGGCCTACGCGTGGACGACCGCCACGCTGGCCTTCGCGTTGCAGCCCGACATCGACCCGGGTGCCAACCCGGACGAGCGCGCGCTGAAAAAGGAATGGGCGCGGCTGGTCAAGCGCGGCGCCTGCCGATAGTGGATTCGCCTCAAGCGCCCGCTAGGATTCTTCCTCTTTCGCGGCCTTGGCGGCCGCGGTCTTGGCATCGGCAATCAGCTTCTTGACCTTCTGACCGCCCTTGTGACCGATCTGCTCGTAGAAGTCGGCGCCGTATTTTTCCTTGACGACCTTGCCGCCTTTTTGGCCGATCGCTTCGTAAAAGCCGGCGCCGTGGCGCTCGCGCGTCGCCTCGCCGCCCTTCCGGCCGATCTCCTCGTAGAAGCCTGAGCCGTAGCGGTTCCGGACGGTGTCGCCACCCTTCTTCCCCGCTTCCCGGACCGACATCTCGCCTTCCGGATTCTCGGCTTTCTTGGGCTTTTTGGCTTTCGGCTTTTCCTCGTCGGGCATGCCGCGCTACACGTCGGCCGGCGAACGCTTCGGCTTTTGGCCGCCCTTTGCGCCGATCTCCTCGTAGAACGTCTGGCCGTACTTGGACTTGGTCGCTTCCCCGCCCTTACGACCGATTGCTTCGTAGAACTCCGAGCCGTACTTCTCTTTCACCCGGTCGCCGCCGCGTTTGCCGGCTTCCCGCACGCTCATTCCGCCGCCGCTGGAGTTGTTGTCAGTTGTAGACATGATCTGACCCGTATCCCCTCTAAAACCTGGTTTGCGCGGCTCTCGCTAGCGCGGTCTACCCGTACCCGGCGAAGGCTAGGCTAAACGCTGTTACACACGATTTTCTCCCATGCCCAGGTGTATGACGGGAGCGGGACGGCGCCTTATGTGACCGATGTCGCCGTTTACCAAGGACGCATCGCCTTGATCGGCGACTGCTCGGATCGCGACGCGTACGAGCGGGTCGACTGCACCGGCATGGCCTTGGCCCCGGGCTTCATCGACGTACATTCCCACTCCGACGAGCTATGGCTCGTCGACGGCCGCGCGCTCGGAAAGATCGCGCAGGGCGTGACGACCGAGATCGGCGGCAACTGCGGAACGTCGGTTGCTCCGTTGCACGGCGAAGCGCGCGTGCGCAAAACGCGCGATGCGCGCACCTACCGGCTCGACGTCGACTGGACGACGTTCGACGATTTCTTCAGCGCGGTGGAGCGCAGCGGGGTCGCGTGCAACGTTGCCTCGCTGGTCGGACTCGGCACGACGCGCGCGTGCGTGAGCGGCGCCAGCGACCGCCGGCTCGAGCGCGAGGAGCTGGACGCGCAGACGCGGCTGGTGCGCGAAGCGGTCGAGCACGGCGCGCTCGGCGTATCGAGCGGGCTGATCTACGAACCGTCGCGCTACGCCGATCTGGCCGAGTTGAGCGCGTGCGCCGCAGCCGCGCGCGAGGCCGGTGCGCCGCGCTACGTTTCGCACGTGCGCGACGAGGGCGACGCGCTGATCGAGGCGATCGACGAAGCGCTGGCGGTCGGCGCCGCCGCCGGCGTCGCCGTGCGCTGCTCGCATCACAAAGCCGCCGGCAAGCGCAACTGGGGCAAAGTGCACCGCACGCTCGCGACGCTCGACCACGCCCGCATGCGCGGCGCGGACGTTGCGATCGACGCTTATCCGTACGTCGCCAGCTGGACGGAGCTGGCCACGATCCTGCCCGACGCGGTGCGCCGCGGCGGAGCGGACGCGACGCTCGAGCGCCTGCGCGACCCGGCCGTCGTCGCGTCGACCGCGATGCTGCTCGCGTTGGCCCGCGATCCCGCCACCGGCGGCGACGGTTGGCACGACATCCTCATCACCGACGTCGGTTCGGAGCGCAACGCGGGCTTCGCCGGTTACCGGCTGGACGAACTCGCCGCGCACTGGCGGCTCTCGCCGGCCCGCGCGGCGATCCGGCTGCTGGTCGAAGAAGAGCTGCGCGTCGACTGCGCGTTCTTCTCGATGTGCGAAGACGACGTGGCCGCGGTGCTCACGGCGGACTTTTGCTGCATCGGCAGCGACGCCTCGGCGCGGGCGTTCGAGGGCCCGACGGCGCGCGGTGTTCCGCATCCGCGCACCTACGGCTGCTTTCCCCGCGTGTTCGGGCGCTTCGTCCGCGGGCGTGCGATCTTCTCGACCGAAGAGGCCGTACGCCGCATGACCTCTCTCCCGGCGGATCTGTTCGGCATCGCCGGCCGCGGGCGCATCGCGAGCGGCGCGTGGGCCGACCTCGTCGTCTTCGACCCCAAGCGCATCGTCGACCGCGCGACCTACGAACGGCCGTTCGTCCCGCCCGAGGGACTTCGTGACTGCTTCGTCAACGGAACCGCGGTGCTACGAAACGGCGGGTATACGGGCGCGCGCCCCGGGCGCGTTCTGCGCGGGGGCCAATGACCCGCGCCGAGTTCGTGGCCGTCGTCGCCGCGGCCACCGCCGCCCCGTCCGCGCGACCGGCGCACGAGCCGCCGATCGTGTGCGAGGTGACGCTCCAGCGCGACGCGGACGATTTGCTCTCACCCTTCGTCGTCGCGATCGCCCTCGACAACACGACCGGAAAAGTCATGCGGCTGGACTTTCCGACCGCCGATCTGTTTCGTATCGACGTGATTCGCGACGACACGCCGGTGTGGTCGTCGCTGACGATGCACAAGCCGATCCCCGTCAACCGCCAACTCGACGTGCCGCCGGGACAGACGAAGCTCGCGAGCATGACGATCGACGGCACGACCGACGACCGGCGCGCCTACGCACCGGGCAAATACGTCGTGCGCGTGGCGATGCTCGGAACGTCGTTCGGCGCGATCGTCGACAAGCCCATTGAATTCGCCGCGCCGCTGACCGTCGGCGACGCGTTGCGCGAGAAGCCGGGCACGGTCGTTACCGTCGCCGGCGACCAGATCTCGTTCGGCGGCGGCGTGTACTTGCGCGATCCCACCGGCAGCGTGCATCTCTCGCGTTCGCTCGGCCTGCATCCGACCGGGACGTACATCGTCCGCGGCTTTCTCGACGCGTACGGCGACGACCGCGTCTTCGACGTCGGCCGTTTCGCGCCGGCTTTCGACAACCCGCCCAGCCCGATACCGTAAAGGAGCATCGATCCATGCACGACTGCAGTCGGCACGTCACTTCGCGAACGAACTTTCTTGCCGCCGCCGGTGCGGCAGCAACGATGTTGTTGCCGGGGGCACGGGTGCTCGCACAACCCGCGCGACCGCGCATGATCGACATCCACCATCACCACTATCCGCCGGCGCTGATCGCGCAGATGAACGCCTCGCAAGCGCAGCGCGGGCTGCCGCCCGTTCCGCCGACGTTTTGGACGCCCGAGAAATCGCTGGCCGACATGGATGCCAGCGGCATCACGACGTCGATCCTGTCGATCGCCTCCCCGCACGGTGTCTGGTTCGATGCCGATCCGAAGAACTATGCGTCGCTCGCGCGCGCGTGCAACGAGTACGCCGCGAACCTGATGCGCGAGCATCCCGGGCGGTTCGGTTTCTTCGCTGCGATGCCGATGCCCGACGTCGATGCGAGCCTCAAGGAGATCGCGTACGCGCTCGACACGCTGCACGCCGACGGCATCGGGTTACCGACGAGCTTCGGCAACCGTTGGCCGGGCGACGCGGCTTTCGCGCCGTTCTTCGCCGAGTGCAACCGGCGCAAAGCGATGGTCGTCTTTCACCCTTACGCACCGAACTGCTGCAGCCCGGTGCAGCCGGGCGTCAGCGAATCGTTGCTCGAGTATCCGTACGACACGTCGCGCACGTTCATGAGCTTGCTCACCGGCGGCACGCTGGCGAAATATCCCGACGTACGCTACACGCTGTGCCACGGTGGCGGCGCGCTGCCGTATCTGGCCGGGCGGCTCGAAACGCTTGGTTTGCACGACCCAACGCTGACCAAACTCGGAATCACGCCCGCCGACGTCGACGCGGCGATCAAAGGCATGTACTACGATACGGCCAACGCCACGTTCCCCGCAACGATGGCGGCACTCTTGAAAGAAATCCCGCTCACGCAAATCATGTTCGGCACCGACTACCCGTACGTCAACGGCAAGCAGAACCTCGGGCCGCTCGAATCGCAAGGGCTCTCGCCGAGCGTGCTGACGGCGATCAAGAGCGGGAACGTGACGCGCATGATCCCGCGCCTAGCGACGTTGTAAGCGATCGTAGACTTCGTTCGCGCGGTCGCGCAACGTCGCCAAGTCCGCGTCGTTGTCGATCACATACGTCGCGCGGCGCCGGGCTTCGGCGGGATCGATCTGCGCGCGCATGCGTTCGAGCACGCTCGCGCGGTCGAGTCCGTCGCGCTCGATCACGCGCGCGATGCGCGCCTCCTCCGGAGCGATGACGACCGCGGTCGCGTCGAGCGCGCGCCAGTACTCACCTTCGAATAGCAGCGGGACGACGTGCACGAGCAGCGCGCCGGCCGGAGCCGCCGCCTCGCGCGCACGGGCCAGCGCGCGCACGCGCGGATGCACGATCCCGTTGAGCACCGCCCGCTCGTCGTCGTCGGCGAAGACGATGCGCGCGAGGGCGGCCCGGTCGAGGGTGCCGTCGGGCGCGATGACCTGCGGCCAGCGCAACGCGATCTCCTTGTAACCGCGCGTACCAGGGGCGACCGCTTCCCGCGCCAGTTGATCGGCGTCGACGATCACCGCGCCGCGTTCGCGCCACACGTCGGCGACGGCGCTCTTCCCCGCACCGATTCCGCCGGTCAGTCCGATGCGCACGATTCCAGCCCTACATCGGGGGCGCTAAGAGATTTCGCGGATGGATCGTGACGGTGGCCGGCTGCCCGCCCGATGCCTGGATCGTGAGCGTAAACGGCTTCGATCCCGTCTGCAGCAGATGCATGTCGTTGGGGATCAAGTGTTCGGCCGCGATGTTGCGGCCGTCGAACGCGACGATGCGGTCGCCGGCGTGAATTCCGGCTTGCTCGGCGGGGCCGCCGGCAACGGTGCTCAGCACGACGAACGCATCGGGACCGGTTTGGTTCAATCCCATGCCGGCGCGGTCGACGCGGAACGGCGCGTCCAGCGACACGCGCGGGACGAGCGTCAGGGTGTGATGCACGTAGTCGAAGGTGATGCGGTAACGCGAGAGCACGGCCAAACCGATGTTTCCGGCCACCGAGCGCGATGCGAACGAACCGCCGGTTTGGTTCGTGATCGTCACCGGCAAGCCGTGCAGCGTCGCCGCGCCCAGGGTCAGCGTCTTGGCGCGATAACGCTCGGTCACGACGTGGCCGCCGATTCCGCCGGGCGTCACGTACACCAAGCCCGGCACGCGGAAGAGGCCGTGTTGATTTGCGAACCGCCGCGTGACGATGAGCCCGCCGGCGTTCCCGGTGTCGATGAGAAAGAGTCCCAGCACGCCGTCGACCGACGCGCGGACGAACACGTCCTGACCGTCGCTGAGGCCCGGTTCGACGGCACCCCGCGCCGGCAGCGCGGGCGGCGGGACATCATACGATGCGAACGTCGCGCGCATCGCGTCGAAATCGAACGTCGTGCGAAACGATTGGAGAAACTGCGATCCGACGAGACCGTCGATCGGGTGACCGTGCATTTGATGCGACAAGACGTACGGGAGCGGTCCCACCGCGCCGTGCTGGCCCGTCAGCTCGGCATCGCCGATGGCGAGCGTCAGCGCCGCCGTCATCGATCCGTTGTCGCTGCCGTTGCCGACGCCTTCCAGCGCGATGCCGCCGGCCGACGGAATGCGCAGTTCCCTCGCCGCCGCGGGCGTGAAATAATTGGAAGCGCCGGAATCGAACATGACCGGCGCCGGTTTCCCGTCGACGCGCAACGGAACGATGATCGCACCCGGGTCGTCGCTCAAGCGGATCGGTACCGTCGTCGTGCCGTTCGTCAGCCGGCCGAACGACCGCGGCAGCGGTCGCGCGAGCTCGGATGCGGCGACCGCCGATAACATCGCGACGCTGCGATCGTCGACGACGGTGACCGCGCCCTGCGGATCGGTGATCACCTCACGATACGCGAAGACGACGTCGCCGACCGTGCGGTAGTCGCTCAGGGTACTCGTCGTCAAGCCGAAATCGGTATGCGCGATCTCGCGGTCGATCAAGCCCGTCCGGCGGTCGAACCACACGTCGACCGCGCTGCCGCCGGCCGGCACCACGCGCACGCCGTCCTCGGTCGCGGTCGCGCCGAGCGCGCTCATGCGCGCCGGATCGTCCGGCCGCCACCAGCCGTCGCGCGCGACGTAGGCTTGGGTGACGTTGTCGGCCTGCAACCCCGGCAGCGTCTGTTCGGTGATCGGGCCGCCTTGGAAATCCCAGCCCACGCCGTCGAAGCCGTTCACGTCGGTCAAGGAACCGATCTGATCGATCCCCTTGTTCCAACCGGTCTTGCGGTCGACGATCTGGCGGAAGCGGTTCGCCGCCCCGCCCTGAACGAACGTGCCCGCCGTGCGCACGGCGGCGATCCGGTTCCACGCAGCACCGCCCGACGCCGCGCGTTCGCGCGCGAACAGGGCGCGCGGGCTCGCCGCCGCGCCGCCGGCGGCCGGAAATGCGAACGCCGCCGCAACGATTGCGGCGGCGATCAGCAGGGTGAGCCTAGACCGGTGAGGCGAGTTCGGTGCCCAGCGGGCTGAACGCATCTTCGGGAACGAACTCGGCGAGCTCGTCCGGAGAAACGTCGGCAACGTGCTGGATCGAGCCGGTGATCCGGCGCGTGGCTTGATTGATCGTGAGCAGCGTGACCTCGACGTCTTCACCCGGCGAGTACTGCTTCGCCGTGTCGAACTCACCCTTCGGCACCATCGCGAGGACGCCGGGAACGATCTCGACGAGGAGATAGTTCGGGGTGACCTTGACGACCTGCGCGATGAGTTTGTTGCCCTCGAACAACGCTTGTTCGTGCTCGATCCAAGGATCGGGCAACGCGTGTTTGAGGGAGAGCGAGACCTTCTTCGCGTCCGGATCGAACTTCATCACTTCGACCGAAACGGTGTCGCCGATCTTGACGACCTCCGACGGATGCTTGATCCGCGCATACGACAGCTCCGAGTTGTGGATGAGGCCGTCGATGCCGCCGAGGTCGACGAACGCGCCGAACTCCGCCAGCCGGACGACCACGCCGTCGCGGATCTGACCGACCTGCAGCGTGCCCAGCAGCTCCTGTTTCTTCTGGTTGAGTTCTTCTTCCAGAACTTGGCGCTGCGAGAGGACGACGCGGTGGCGCTTGTGGTCGAGGTCGATGACCTTGAGCCGCAATTTCTTGCCGACGAGCTCGTCGAGATTCCCCACGGGTTGACGGCGAATCTGCGATGCCGGAACGAAACCGCGCATCCCGAGATCGACCAGCACGCCGCCTTTGACGACTTGCGTCACGGTCGCTTCGATCACTTCGTCGCGCTCGTGCGCTTCGATGACCTTTTCCCACGTCTTGAGCGCACGGGCCCGGCGTTCGCTCAAATAAAGCTGACCGTCGTTCTCATCGATCCGGTGGATCATCACTTCGAGCTTGTCGCCGACGACGAGCTCTTTCGGCTCGATGATAAGCGAGAGCTCGCGGAAGGGCAGTATGCCCTCGGACTTGCCGCCGATGTCGACCAGCAGCTCGTCCTGATATTTTGCAACGATGACGCCGACGAGGACCTGGCCTTCGTCGAGAACCTTCAGGCTCTCTTCGTAGAGTCGCTGTTCGAGCGCGAGCTGGTCTTCTTCTTCGTTTGGAGCCGGCGTCTCCGGCAAGATGGTAGCAGAAATGGTGTGTGTGCTTCTTTCGTTTTGATTTTATTTTTGGCAGCCACGGCACCACCAGGTACCGCGCTGACCGAGAACCGTGCGCACGATCGGTTTCCCGCATCGCCTGCACGGTTCGCCCAGCCGCCCGTAAACGTCCAGCTGGTTTTGGAACCCGCCCTTGAGCCCTTCGGCGTCGACGTAGTCGTCGACACTGGTACCCCGCGCCGCAATGGAGCGTTGTAACACATCGACGATTGCGCCGTGAAGCCGGCGGCGGGCCGGCTTCGAGATCTCCTGCGCGGGGCGATTGGGACGAATCCCGGCCTCCCACAGTGCCTCGCACGCATAGATGTTTCCGACGCCCGAAATATGCTTTTGGTCGAGCAGAAACGTCTTGATCGGCGTTCGACGCCCGTCCAGCATACTCACAAAGAGGTCCGAGGTAAAGGCCTCGGAGAGGGGTTCCACCCCGCCGTCGGCGTCCCAGACCTCATCGGCCGCCAGCAGCCGCATGCGGCCAAACTGGCGGACGTCTGCAAAACAGAGCCGCCACCCGTCCCCGAAACGGAGGCGGATGTGGGTGTAGGGGTGCGGTTCCGAGACTTCCGGCGCCTGGACGATCAGGCGGCCGGTCATTCGCAGGTGGACCGTCAGTCGCCGGCCTGAGCCGAGCTGGACGACGATGAACTTCCCGCGGCGGCCGACCGCTGCGATGCGCTCGCCGCGCAGCGTCTCGGTAAAGGAGACGCCGGGCGGCGCCACGGCGATCTTGGCCATGCTGACCGTCGCCTCCGCGATCGTCTTGCCGACGACTGCGTTCGCGAGGCCGCGCGCAATCGTCTCGACTTCCGGGAGCTCGGGCACCAGTTCTTACAACCCGGCGCGCGGCGGGAACGTTGCGGCTAGTCGGGACAGTCGGCGCTGAGGTCGCTCAGGCGCTCGGCGGCCACCAGCGCCCGGCATTGGTTGATCGTCAGGAGCAGCACCCGGGTTACCTCGTGGCGATCGTCCGCAAGCGTACGATAGGTCACCCGAGCGAGCAGCCCGGGCGGGACGCTGGTGACAGCGGCGTCCTTGATCTTGCCGTCGCTGCTCTCGACGCCGTGAAATCCGGCCGGTACGTGGAAGCCCATCGTCTGCCGGGTCTTGCCGTTGAAGACTTGGATCCGGTCGATCTGCGCCAGCTGCACGGTCCCCGAAAAGACGAGCTCTTGCTGCGGGCCGGCCCGGCAGATCAGGCACGGAATCGGCGTTTCCGGCGGCAGCGCGATGCTCTGGGCCAATAGCGGCAGCAGCCACACCGGGGCTACTCCTTGGGAGTGATCGTGCTGAGGGCGCTCACGTCGAGCATGGTACCCGCTTTGATCCCGGCTCGCGCAGCTTCGCCGGCTGCCAGCTCGATCACGTAGCTGCCGGTGCCGTCGCGGTGCGGGATCTTGGCATCGGGCGTGTCGACCGTGGTCGACGGCACGTTCGCGCTGACGTCGTTGACCTTGCCGTTCTTCGAAACGAACACCATGTCGAGCGGAATCAGCGTGTTCTTCATCCAGAAATCGCGATAGTTGTCACCGTCGCTGAAGACGAACACCATGCCGGTGCGCGGGGCCAACGCGCGCACGCACATCAGGCCGTACTCGCGCTTCGACGGCGTGTCGGCGACGCGCAGGTCGAGCATCTCGGCCGGAGCGCGCACGTGCACCGGTACCGGGGCCGCGTTTTGTGCGGTCACGCAGGCGGCCGGCGTCGCTTGGGCGGCGGCGGTGCCGGGAACGAGGGCCGTCGCCAGCAGGCTGACGGCAAGTCCCGGCCAGATCCGGTTCGTACGCATCACGCTCGCTCTATACCCCGCCGCTCACGATTCGACCGCTTCTTCCTCCGGGTCGAAACTCTCGACCTCGTACCAATTGGTGCCGCTCTTGAGCGTCGCTTCGAGCGGAACGCTCAGCTCGAGCGCGTGTTCCATCTCGTGTTTGATCGCCGCCGCGACGGCGGGAAATACGGCGCGCTCGACTTCGAAGATCAGCTCGTCGTGGATCTGCAAGATCATCGTTACGTCGTCGCCGTAGCCGGCCAGCCGGCGGTCGATGCGGACCATCGCCAGCTTCATGAGATCCGCGGCGCTGCCTTGTAGCGGCGCGTTGGTCGCTTCGCGCTCGGCGGCCGCGCGCAGCGCGTAGTTCTTGGCCGCCAAATCCGGCATGTAGCGCCGCCGCCCGAGGATCGTCTGCACGTACCCGCGCTCGCGGCCCTCGGCGAGACAGCGATCGATGTATCCGCGCACGCCGGGGAAGCGCGCGAAGTAGGCTTCGGTGATCGCGTGCGCCTGCGCGCGATCGATCTCCAGCCGTTGCGCCAGGCCGAAGTCCGACATCCCGTAGAGCAAGCCGAAGTTCACGCTCTTCGCCATGCGCCGCTGGTTCGGCGTGACGTCGGCGAACGGCCCGATCTCGAAGATCTTGCGCGCGGTGAAATCGTGGATGTCCTGATGTTCCCAGAACGCTTCGCGCATCGCGGCGTCGCTCGAAAGGTGCGCCATCAGCCGCAGTTCGATCTGCGAGTAGTCGGCGGCGAGCAGCACGCGCGTCGGCGACCCGGCGACGAACGCGCGCCGGATCTGCCGTCCGAGGTCGCTGCGCACCGGGATGTTCTGCAGGTTCGGATTGACCGAGGAGAGGCGGCCGGTGGCGGTCGCGGTTTGGTTGAGCACGGTGTGCAGCCGGTTGTCGCGCGGATCGATCAGCGTCGGCAGCACGTCGATGTAGGTGTTCTTGAGCTTGGTGACTTCGCGGTACGCGAGCACTTGCGCGGCGACCGGGAAACTGCGCGCGAGCCCGGCCAGCACCTCGACGCCCGTCGCGTAGCCGGTCTTGTTCTTGCCGCCGTGCGGCAAACCGAGTTTGTCGAAGAGCACGCGGCCGAGCTGCTGCGGCGAGCCGATGTTGAACGGCTCGCCGGCGGCAGCGTAGATCTCGTTCGCCAGGCGCTCGACGTCGGCGTCAACGCGCGCGCTCAAATCGACCAGCGCTGCCGGATCGAGCGCGATCCCAGCTCGCTCGATCTTGGCCAGCACCACCGCCAACGGCACCTCGACGTCGGCGTAGAGCGCGAGCTGATCGCGCGCCTCGAGCTCGGCGCGCGCGACGCGCGCGATGCGGCTCGCGGCGTCGGCGCTTGCGGCGGCGTCCTCGGGCAGCGTGCGGCGCAGCACGGCCGACGCCGCCTGCGCCACGTCGGTGTAGGTGCGGGCCGGATCGAGCAAGTGCGCGGCGATCATCGGATCGTCGGCGATCGCGCGCATCGGCAGGTCGAGTTTGCCGATCGTCGCTTTCGCGTCGTAGACGACGAGGTTCGGCACGCGCTCCCAGAGCGCTGCAAACGCCGCGCCGACACCGGCGCTCGCCAGCGCGCCGCGCTCGAACGAGAAGCCCTGCTCGTCGGCCGGGCTGACGCCGATCGCGTCCGCACGCAGCGCGAGCGCGACGCGCGGCGCATCCGCGGCGGCGCGCAGAAGTTCGGCCAGCCGCGCGAAATCGGGCGGATCGGTCGCCGCGACGTACGACACGTACGTCCCCGCCAGCATTTCGTCGGTCGAGACCGGCGCCGGATTTTCGGGCGGCGTGAGTTTGGCCAGCAAGCCCTTGAACTCGAGCTCGCGGTAGAGCGCGTAGAGCGCGTCGTTGGCGGGTTGCGCGAAGCGCGCCGCGTTCCAGTCGAGCGTCACGTCCAGATCGCGTTTGATGATCGACACGTCGCGGCAGACGCGCGCGGTTTCACCGTGCTCGCGCACGAGCGCTTCGAGCTTCGGCGTTCCGGCCAGCTTCGGATCGGCCAGCAACGCATCGAGCGAGCCGGCCGCCTTGACGAGCTTGATCGCGGTCTTCTCACCGACGCCCGGAATGCCGGGCAGGTTGTCGGACGGGTCGCCCTTGAGCCCGCGGTAATCCGGCAATTGCTGCGGCTCGAGGTCGAAGCGTTCGCGCACGGCCGCCGCATCGTACCGGCCGAGGTCGGTGATGCCGCGGCGCGTGGTGAGGACGGTCGTCGTGTCGTCGACCGTCTGCAGCATGTCGAGGTCGCCGGTGACGACGATCGTCTGCTGACCGTCCCGGCCGGCGATACGGGCCAGCGTCGCCATGATGTCGTCGGCCTCTTCACCCTCGATCTCGATCACCGGGATGCCGTAGCAGGCCAGGATCTTGCGCACGATCGCAAACTGTCCGCGCAGGTCGCCGGGCATCTCCTCGCGTTGCGCCTTGTACTGCGGATACATCGCCACGCGCGCCGCCGGCAAACCCTTGTCGAACGCCGCGATCACGTGTGTCGGCTTTTCATCGGCGATCAGCTTGGTGAGCATCATCGTGAAGCCGTACGCCGCGTTGATCGGCACGCCGTGCGTCGTCGTCAATGCCGGCAGCGCGAAGAACGCGCGGTACACGAGCCCGTAGGTGTCGAGCAACATGAGCCGCGCCGACTGCGGCGCGGGAAGATCGCGTTCGCTCACTGGACGGTCAGCGCGATCGAGGCCGCCCCGACGTCGCCGTCGTCGGTCATCTTGACGATCGAGAGCACGTAGCGGCCGGGATCGTGCGGCACCGGCACGTCGACCGGCGTGCCGCCGCCGGCGCGTTCGACCAGCCACGTGTAGACGTGCGTCGCCGGCGGAGCGATCGTGTCGGGTGTGGCCGTTTGGCGAACCTGATCGAAGCCGAAGATGTCGCCGGCGGTCGACTTCGCGGGCGCGACCCAGGTGTGCCACGGCGGATCGAGCGACGCCAGGTTCTGCGTCGTCGTGCCGGCCGACGCGAGCACGCCCGGAATGTCGTCGAACGATGCGCCGCCGGTGCCGCGGCGGTCGCTGACGCGCACCGCGATCGTGCTCGCGCTGGGATCGTCGCCGTCGGCGATCGTGATGTGGGCCGTCGCACCGGGCGCGTAAGCCGTACGATCGGCGCTCAGCGCGATGGCGCGCTGATGTCCCGGACCGTCGACGACGAGCGGCTGCGATCCGTCGACGATCGCGCCGTCGCGCACGAACGCGGCGCCGACCGCCAGCGCGCCGATCGTTTCGGGAACCGCGAGCGAGGTGCCGGCGCTACCGTCGCGCGCCGGCACGACGGCCGGCGTCACGCCGCGAACGCTTTCCATCGTGAGCAGCACGTCGCCCGCGGCGCCGCTGAGGTTCGCGCTGATGCCGGTCCGGTCGCCGGGCTTCTGGCGTTCGGGCTGGACCGCGATCTTCACGCCGTCACTGCCGGACCCGTCCTGCTCGGTCAACGCGCGCGGTGCGACGGTGATCGCCGAAACGTCGACCGTGTGCCGGCCGTCGACGTCGGCTTGCGCCGTCACCAGATTCATGCCCAGCGCAACGTTGGCGAACGTCACGCGCGCGGTGCCGTCGGGGGCGAGCACGACGTCGTTGTTTTGCGTCGTCGGTCCGTGGCTGAGCTGCAGGTGCACCGCGAGACCGGCGGCCGGTGCACCGTCCAGCGCATCGAAGCCGCGCACGTCGAACGTCGCCGGATCGGACGGGTCGATGAAGCTCTGCAGCGGCGTGACCGCCAGCGCGACCCGCGCGTCGGGCGCGACGAGGTTGGCGCTGGCCGTCGAGGGGCCGCTCTCCGCTTCGATGCCGTACGTCGAGGCCAGACCGTCGCTGGGAGCCGGGATCGCGACGTGCGCGACGCCGAGCGGATCGGTCTGCAGCGTCGTGTCGACGATCGTGGTGACGCCCCACGCCGTCGCGTCGTCGCCGGCATCGGGCGCTTGCACGTGCGGCGAGCGGACGATGCGCACGCGGATGCTCTCGGCGGCGGCCGGCACGCCGGCGCGCTTGGCGGTGACGACGAGCGGAATCGGCGCGGCCGGCGGACACGCGGTGGTGCACGGCGCGACGATACCCAGCACGGTATCGCCGGAGCCGTCGATATGGATCGTGGCCCCGCCGCTGGCGCCCTGCGCCGCAGCCAGAATCACCGCATCGCCCGCGGGCGCGTTGGCCGGCAGATCGAGTGCGGCGCTGAACGCGCCGGCTTGGTCGAGCGCGGCGTGCGCCGACGTCAGCGTCGTGCCGCCCGCGTCGACCGACAACGCGACCTCACCGGCGGCCGGCCGGTAGACGTTGCCGGCGCGCTTTCGTACGAAGCCGACCACGCGCACGCTCTCGCCCGCCGTCGCCGACGCGCGGTCGGCGCGCACGCCCAGCACCGCCGCCGGCGGCGGCGACTGCGGGAAGAGCGAAACGAACGCTTTGCTCTGGCCCCATTCCGCCAGCGCGAACACCGCCTGTGCCGGCACGCGCGAGATGCCGTGAACGTCGGTGAGATCGTAGACGAAGTGCGTGCCGATCAGATACGTCACGCGCATGCCGTGCAACGCGTGACCGGTGCCCAAATCCGCGCCGTAGAGGATCGAGCCCGCCGGCGACTGTTTGGTGAGCAGCCCGACGCGCGAGAGATTGAGCCAGACCTGCTGCACGGCCGTGCCGCGCCGGGCTTCGACGACGTAGAAGCCCTCGTGGTTCAGCAGCGGAACCTCGACGTCGTTCGATGCGAAGGTCAGCCCCGGCGGCGGCGTAAAGCGCCAGCGCGCGACGGGTTTGAGGTGCGAGGTGTCGATGGCGCGCGGGCGCGAGTTGGCGCCGGCAACGAGCACGTCGGTCGGATCGACGTCGTAGGCCGCAAAGTCGACCGCCGCTCCGCTGTACGTATCGAGCCGCAACGTGATGCGCTTCCACGGCACCGACGTGTTGCGCGCGAAGAGCGCGAAGTAGTTGTCCCACTTCCCGGAGTCCAGCAGCGGCCGCGCCGCGCGGACCGGCAACGCCGCGGAGCACATCAGAAGCAGCGCGGCCAGCGCCGCGACGAGTCTACGGTTCGTAGCTGATCGTCCCCGTGACGAGCGGATCGCCGGTGCGGAAGCCGACCGTGTAGACGCGCTTGTCGCCTTGCTTGAGCATGCGGTGCGAGTTCGACACGCCGGCCAGCGCGCTCGATCCGGTGTCCGTTGCCTGATAGCGCTCGTTACGCGCAGCGGTCAGGAAAAAGCGGCCGATCTCGGGCGTGAAATCGTGCTGCGTGTCGTTGGTCAGCTCGACCTTCGCCAGCACGTACGTCGGGCTGCCCGAAGCGAGCCCCGGGCCGGTCTCGCCGGTCGGCACGAAGCGCACGTCGACCACGCGCACGTCAGCGGTGCCGCCGATCGCCGGGGCTGCCGGCGCGGGCGCCCTGCATACGCCGACTGCAAGAGCAAGCGCCAGCACGAACAGCGTGCGTTTCCACATTGATAGAGCGGGTTCGGCGGCCCCGAAGGCGCGTCCCGTTACGAGGCAGAAGGCCGAAAACGTGGACGAAGAGCGCCCCCGGCGGAACTCGACCAACGCGCCGTGCCGCTCGTGCGGCAGCGATGATCGCACGCGCGTGTCGCGCGACGTCCGCGTGGCCGGAGCAACGTTCCAGGTGATCGTGGCCTGCGCGACCTGCGGCCACGCATTCGCAGCGCTCTCGCGCAACTGATGCGCGCGCCGGCGTGCGCCGCGCTGTGGGCCGGCGTGCTCGCATTCGCGCTGCTGGCCGCGACGCCGGCGCCGCAACCGGCGCGCATCGATCTCACGAAGATCCAACCGAAGGCACTGCTGCCGAAAGTACCGCTGCACACCGAGTTCATCGTCGCGGTGAACAAACTCGGTCAGGTAACCAAGATCGTCTCGCTCAAGCCGTCGAAAGACCGCACGTACAATTTGCAAACCGGCGGCAACGCGCTGCAAGCGTTCATCCGGACGCCCGACGGCAAGGCCATCCCCGGCACCTACCGCCTGACGTACGATTACAATCCGAAGACGGCGCTCGTCCACCGCGGCGTTGCGCTGATCCACGCCGGCGGCGTCGACCCGAACGCCGAAGGCGCGGTCAACGTGATGATGGAGGACGTGAAGAAGCGCGGCCTCCGGCCGGTGAGTCCGCCCCCGGGACCGGCACGCTCGGCCGAGATGACGCCCGGACCCCAACCAACGGGTAAGCTGCGGCTGCCCTCGCTGCAGCAGATCCTCAAGACGCCGGCGCCGTGAGCGCGCGCGACCGCGGCCGGAAACGCGGTCCCGAGGAGTCGCTGATGGACTTCTTCATCCGCACGCGCAGCGGCCCCGACCCGGCGCTCGACCGCGACGTCGAACGCTCGTGCACATCGAAGCAACCGTACGCGAGCGAAGCCGAAGCCCGCGCCGTCGCAGCGATGAACGGCATGAAGCTGTTCACCTATCACTGCCGCTACTGCGACTTTTGGCACCTCACGCGCCGCCCGACCTCGGGCAACACCGCGCTCGACGAGTAAGGGGTGCCGGTAATGTTACGCATCACTTTTCGCCGTTCTGTCATCCCGAGCGTTGTCGAGGGACGCGCGATGATCGTTGTACCGCAGGGCGCGGGCAACGCCGCGCTGACCGCGTTCAGCGGTTACCGCAGGGCACCACCTCGTAGGGCCAAGATCGTGGCGCGTCCCTCGACAACGCTCGGGGTGACGGAGACAACAGCGAGCCCTGCGCAGGGACCGGGACGGCGCAAACGTCCGCTCAGGATGACGGAAGGGGGGCGGCCCCGGGTTTGCCGAGATTTTCCGGCTCGTACATCCATTTGTCGTCGATCTCGAAGATCTCGAACCAGTTCGTTAGGGTCGGCCGCTCGACGAGAATCGGGTAGGCGGCCAGAAACGTCTTGCGGCGCTCGGGGTCGCTAAGGCCGCGATTCACCAGCATCTCGTTGAGGCCGGCATACTTGGCCGGATCGGTGTGGGCGTGCAACCACGCCACGACGTCCGCGTCGGACGACGCAGCGCGCACCGCCTCGGTGAACTGCTCCTCGGTGATCCCCAGCCACTCGAACACGTAGCCCGAGATGCCGGGCTGAATCTTGTACGGGCCGAGGGTGCCCTGGATCTTGGCCCGCGTCTTGTCGATCGTGCGCGCCAGGAAATAGAGGCCGCCGAGCATCTCTCGGGCGGAACGTGGCGGATGGCGCCGCAGGTCGGCGTCGGGGAAGAGGAGCGGGGCGTTCTGCTGCACGCGTGAGCCCTACGTCAGGTCCGCAGGGAAACCTGCGTTTCGGGCGACAACCGCGTGGCTATGCGTTACGTTTCCTTTTCCGATGCGTCGGGCAAGCCGCGTCCCGGCGTGATCGAGGGCGATTCGATTCGGCCCTTCGCCGCCGATGTCGCCTCCCTCGACGCCTTCATCAAGATGTCACCGGCCGACCGCCAGGCGGCCGTCGCCAAACTCGGCGCACCAATCCCCGCCAAGGGCGTGAAGCTGCACGCCCCGCTGCACCCGCAGAAGAACGTCTTCTGCGTCGGGCGCAACTACCTCGCGCACGCCGAAGAAGGCGCGAAGGCGCTGGGACAAGAGCTCAAGCTCCCCGACGTGCCGACGTACTTCACCAAAGCGCCGACCGCGATCGCCGATCCGGAGGAAGCGCTCGAGCTCTCGAGCGACATCTCACCGCAGTACGATTGGGAAGCGGAGCTGGCGGTGATCATCGGCACGACCTGCCGCGACGTCCCCAAGAGCGAGGCGCTCTCGAAGATCTTCGGCTACAGCTGCCTCAACGACGTCACCGCGCGCGACCTGCAGCGTTCGCACCAGCAGTGGTTCAAGGGCAAGTCGCTCGACCACACCTGCCCGATCGGCCCGTGGATCGTCGACGCGGCCGACATCGGCGACCCGCAGAAGCTCGAGATCATGCTGCGCGTCAACGGCGTCGAAAAACAGCATTCCAACACCTCGAAGATGATCTTCGACGTCGTCACGGTCGTGTCGAACCTCTCGGAGGGCCTTACGCTCGAAGCCGGTGACGTGATCGCCAGCGGCACGCCGGAAGGCGTCGGCTTCGCGCGCACGCCGCCCGAATTTCTCAAGAACGGCGACGTGATGGAAGTCGAGATCGAGAAGATCGGCATCCTGCGCAATTCGTTGAAGATCGGGCCGACGAAAAAGTAACGCCTCTGCGCAGCTACGACGTCGTCGTCGCGGGCGGCGGCGCGGCCGGCGTGGCCGCCGCCGCCGGCGCCGCTCAAGCCGGCGCGTCGGTAGCGCTGATCGAGCGCGCCGCCTATCTGGGCGGCGCGGCGACGCACAGCAACGTGCTCACGTACTGCGGGTTCTGGACGCAAGCCGATCCCGCGGTGCTCGTGGTGCGTGGCATCGGCGAGACGGTGCTGCACGAGATCGCGGCGCTCGGCGGCGACGTCACGCCGGTGCGCACGTCGTCCAACGTGGTCGTCGCGCTGTTGGATCCGGAGATCGTGAAGTTCGCGCTCGACCGCGTCTGCGAGCGCGCGGGCGTCGACGCGTTGCTGCACGCCACGGTGACCGGCGCGGCATCGGCGGGCGAGCGCATCACGTCCGTTGCGGTGTACGATCACGGCGGCACGTCGTCGATCGCGGCCCGCGCGTTCGTCGATGCGAGCGGTGACGCCGATCTCGCCGCGCGCAGCGGCGCCGGCGTGCGCTACGGCGACGCGGCGGGGGCAGTCCAGAACGGCACACTGGTCGTGCGCTTCGGCGGCATCGCCGATGACGCGGACACGAGCCGCACCGCCTGGGCGGCGGCGATTCGCGCCGGCAAAGCGCGCGGGCTCGACGCGCTGACCAAGGATCACGGCCTCGTCGTGCGCATCCCGGGCTCGAACGACGTGGTGGCCTACCTCGCCGACGAAGCCTACGACGTGCGCGACGCGCGCGAACACGCGGCGGCCGAGCGGCGCGGACGCATCCAAGCGTGGCAGCTGCTCGAGGCCGTGCGCGCGTTGCCGGGCCACGAACGGGCGTACATCGTCACGACGGGGCCGGTCATCGGCACGCGCGAGTCGCGCCACGTCATCGCCCGCCGTCCGCTGACCGAGCACGACGTGCTGACCGGCGCGCGTTTTCCCGACGCCGTGGCCGTGGGCGCATGGCCGGTCGAGCTCCATCCCGGGCCCGGCTTGCCCAACATCTGGATCCGCCTCAAAGACGACGGGGCCTACGAAATACCGCTCGGCACGCTGCGCAGCGCGACGCACCCGAACCTGTTCGCCGCCGGCCGCACCCTGGACGGCGATACCGCCGCGTTCGGCTCGCTGCGGGTCATGGGGACGGCCTTCGCAACCGGCCAGGCGGCGGGCATTGCCGCGGCGCACTTTGCACGCGACGGCGAAACGGATTCCGATCGCGTTCGCACAGAACTGCTTCATCAGGGCGCGCTGATCAACGTGCCACCGACCGAAAGGACCCTCACGTGACGAATCGTCAGCAATTTCTTGGTAGCGTCGCCGCCCTCGGTGCAGTCGCCGCCGTGCCCGGCATCGCGCGCGCACAATCCGGTAAAGCGCTGACGATCGGCTACGTTCCCTCGACGCTCTTCGCGCCGGTGTTCGTGGCGCAGGAGCGCGGCTATCTGCGCGACGCGGGCTTCAACTCGACGCTCACGCCGATCGTCGCCGGGCAAGACGCGATGGCGTTGGTCGCGCAAAGCCAAATGGACGTCGCCACGGCCGGTCTCTCGGCGGCGTTCTTCAACGCGGTCAACCGCAATCTCGACGTGAAGTTCGTGGCGTCGACCGGCTACCAGCCGGCGAAGGGCCATCCCACCGCGTTGATGATCCGCCAAGATCTGTGGGACGCCGGCCAGCACGACGCAAGCCATCTGAAAGGCAAGACCGTCGGTTGGCTCGGCAACGCGGGAGCAACATCCGGCTACTACGTAGCGCTGATCCTGCGCAAGTACGGCCTGACGATGAAAGACATCCAAGCCGTCAACATCGCCGCGCCCGATCAGGAAGTCGCGCTCGAACGCAAAGCGGTCGACGCGATGTTCTGCGCGGCGCCGTTCACCGCGCTCTTCGCCGAGAAGAAGCTCGCGCAGATCATCGGCAGCGCTCCGGTCGGCATCGCCGGCACGGGCATCTTCTTCGGTCCGACGCTCCTCGACGTCGAGCCGTCGGCCGCGGCGGTGATGAAGGCGTTTCGGCGCGGCGCCGCCGACGTCGCGGGCAGCGGCTACTTCAGCCCCGAGAACCTCGCCGCGATGGCCAAGTACACCGGCCAATCCGCCGACTTGATCAAAACGACCGACCGCTACGACTTCAAACCCGACCTGCGCATCGATCAGGCCACGTTGACCGACATGCAGAACGAGTTCATCAACCAAGGGATCTTGGCGTACAAGACCGCGCTGCCGGACGCGAAGCTCATCGAGAAGTTCTAGCATGCGCACGCGCGCTGCAATTCTCTACGAATTGGGACTGCCGCAACCGTACGCGCAGAGCCGGCCGCTCAAGATCGAAGAGCTCGAGTTTGATTCACCGGGCTTCGGTGAAGTGGTCGTGAAGATCGCGAGCGCCGGATTGTGCCACTCCGATCTCTCGAATCTCAACGGCACGATGCCGAAGGAGACGCCGCTCGCGCTCGGTCACGAAGCCGCGGGCATCGTCGAGGAGGTCGGCGCCGGCGTCACCGAGTTCGCCCCCGGCGATCACGTGATCTTCGCCTTCGTCGCGATGTGCGGCCACTGCGCGATGTGCGTCGCGGGGAAACCGGCGATGTGCATCCCCGGTCACGCGGCCAATCGCGCCGGCGGCGTCCTGCGCGGCGGCACGCGCTTTCGGCTGCACGGCCAGCCGGTCTACCACCATCTCGGCGTGACCGCGTTCGCCGAACGCACGATCTGCGCGCAGGAGTCGCTGGTGAAGATCCCCGCCGACGTGCCGCTCGAGTTCGCTGCCGTGTTCAGTTGCGGCGCGCTCACCGGTCTCGGTGCGGTGTTCAACGTCGCGCACGCGCAGCCCGGAATGACGATCGCGATCTTCGGCGCCGGCGGCGTCGGCATGATGGCCCTATTGGGCGCGGTGTGCGCCGGCGCGACGGCGATCGTCGTCGATCCGCTGGAGAACAAACGCGCGTTGGCCCGCGAGCTCGGCGCCGCGCTGACGATCGACCCCAACGCCGGCGATCCGGGGACGCAGATCCGCGACGCGCTGGGCATTCTCGGCGTCGACGTGGCCATCGAGGCCACCGCCCACGCGCCGGTCGTCCTGCAGGCGCTCGCCTCGACCGCTCCGTGCGGCACCGCGATCGCGCTGGGCATCACGAACCCCGCCACGACCGTGCCGATCCCGCCGCTGATGTTGACCGGGGGCGAACGGACGCTGCGCGGCAGCTTCATGGGCGCCTCCGTCCCGCGGTGCGATATCCCGAAGTACATCGGGCTCTGGCGGAGCGGAAAACTTCCCGTCGAGCGCCTCCTGAGCGGCACGATCGGGCTCGACGGGCTCAACGCAGCCTTCGACCGGCTCGCCGCGGGCGAGGTAATTCGCACCATGTGCATAGCATAGGGGTTGGTCATGAAAATCGCAGTTCCACGCGAGCGGGCCCCGGGGGAGCGTCGCGTCGCGCTCGTCCCGGACACGTGCGGAAAATTCGTCAAAGCGGGAATCACGGTCACCGTCGAGCACGACGCCGGCCGGGCTGCCGGTTTCGTCGATGACGCATACGTTGCCGCCGGCGCGACGATCGCCGCCGACGAGGCCGCCACGGTCGCCGACGCCGACATCGTCGTGCGCGTGACGAAACCCAGCGACGCCGAGCTGAACGGCCTCAAACGCGGGGCGGTGCTCGTCGGCTTCCTGTCACCGCTGGGCGATCCGCGTTCGGTCGAACGCTACGCGCCGCGCGGGCTCACCGCGCTGAGCATGGACGCGATCCCGCGCACGACCAAAGCGCAAGCGATGGATGCACTGTCCTCGCAAGCGAACATCGCGGGCTACAAGGCCGCGCTGATCGCAGCCAGCACGCTGCCGAAGTTCTTCCCGATGCTCACGACCGCGGCCGGCACGATCAAGCCGGCCAAAGTGCTGATCATCGGCGCCGGCGTCGCCGGCTTGCAAGCGATCGCGACCTGCCGCCGGCTGGGCGCGGTCGTCACCGCGTACGACACGCGCCCGGTCGTCAAGGAACAAGTGCAGTCGTTGGGTGCGAAGTTCTTGGAGATCGACGTCGGCGAGAGCGGCGAAGGCCAAGGCGGCTACGCGCGCGAGCTCTCGCCCGAAGCGATCGAGAAGCAGCGCCTCGGGATGATCAAAGCGATCGGCGCGAGCGACGTCGTGGTCACGACCGCCGCGGTGCCGGGACGGCGCGCGCCGATCCTCATCACGAAGGACGCCGTCGCGGCGATGGCACCGGGCAGCGTGATCGTCGACATCGCAGCCGAAACCGGCGGCAACTGCGAGCTGACCGTCACCGGTGAAACGATTACCAGCCCGAACGGCGTGACGATCGTCGGGACGACGAACCTGCCGTCGACGGTTCCGGCCGACGCGAGCCAGCTCTATTCCAAGAACGTGCAGACGCTGCTCGAGTATTTCATCAAAGACGGTGCGATCGCGCTCGACATGTCGGACGAGATCATCGCCGGCACCACGCTGGTCCACGACGGGACCATCGTGCACAAGCCGACGCTCGACGCACTCGCGAAGGGAAGCGCATGACCGACCATTTGCTCACCGAGATCACCGTCTTCATCTTGGCCGTGTTCGTCGGCATCGAGGTGATCGGGCGCGTACCGAGCACGCTGCACACGCCGCTGATGTCGGCGACGAACGCGATCCACGGCATCGTGCTGGTCGGCGCGATCCTCGTCGCCGGCCTGAGCTTCGCGCCGCTCGGTTCGGTCGTCGGCTTCATCCTCATCGTGCTGGCGTCGCTGAACGTCTTCGGCGGCTACACGGTGACCGAACGCATGCTGGCGATGTTCCGGCCGCGCGCCGCCGTCGCCCCCGTCGTAAAGAAGGACGAGTAGCGTGGAAACGGTCACGCAATACGCGACGTGGTACAACGCCGCGTACCTGATTACGGGGATCCTGTTCATCCTCGGCCTCAAGTACATGAGCTCGCCGCGGACCGCGCGCTTCGGCAACCGCCTCTCGATGGCCGGCATGGTCGTGGCCCTGATCGCGACGTTCGCTCAGGGCATCGTGCAGTGGCCGGTGATCATCGGCGGCTTGGTCGTCGGCGCGGCGGTCGGTATCTACTTCGGCCGCGCGGTCAAGATGACCGCGATGCCGCAGATGGTCGCGATCTTCAACGGCTGCGGCGGCGGCGCGGCGGCGCTCGTCGCGATGGGTGAGCTGATGAAGACGCTCGGCGCGGCCAACGGCAACCCGCTGCCGTACGACTTCACGATCGCGACGATGCTCACCGCGGTGATCGGCGCCATCAGCTTTGCCGGCTCGATCATCGCGTTCCTCAAACTGCAAGAGCTGATGACGGGCCGGCCGATCACCTATCCCGGGCAGCAGGTCGTCAACGCGCTCGTGCTGCTGGCGATCCTCTACTGCGCGGTCAGCGTGATCGTCAACGGCCCCGACACGCTCGCCCACTTCAGCGTGGCGCTCGGCCTCGCGCTGGTGCTCGGCATCCTGTTCGTGCTGCCGATCGGCGGCGCCGACATGCCGGTCGTGATCTCGCTGCTCAACTCGTTCACCGGCGTGGCGGCGGCGTTCACCGGGTTCGTCCTCAACAACAACGTGCTCATCATCTCGGGCGCGCTGGTCGGCGCGTCGGGAACGCTGCTGACCCTCCTGATGGGCAAAGCGATGAACCGTTCCGTGACCAACGTGCTGTTCGGCGCGTTCGGCGCGGTCCACGCATCGAGCGCGGCGGCGAAGGGCGGCCCGGCGGTCGAAGTGCGCAGCCTCAGCGCCGAAGACACCGCGGCGCTGCTCGCGTACGCCAACGAAGTGATCGTCGTGCCCGGGTACGGCATGGCCGTCGCGCAGGCGCAGCACTCGGTTAAAGAGCTCGAGTCGCTGCTCGAAAAGCGCGGCGTCGAGGTGAAGTACGCGATCCATCCGGTGGCCGGCCGTATGCCGGGACACATGAACGTCCTGCTCGCCGAAGCGAACGTTCCGTACGACGCGCTCTACGACATGGACGAGATCAACCCCGAGTTCGAGCGCGCGGACGTCGCACTCGTCGTCGGCGCCAACGACGTTACCAACCCGGCCGCGCGCGAGGACAAGAACTCGCCGATCTACGGCATGCCGATCCTCAACGTCGACAAAGCGCAGAACGTGATCGTCCTCAAGCGCTCGATGAACTCCGGCTTCGCCGGCATCGACAACCCGCTCTACGAGGACCCCAAGACCGCGATGCTCTTCGGCGACGCCAAGAAATCGATCGACGCCGTAAACACCGCCCTCAAATCGATGTAGCTAATCCAGCATCACGAACGACACGACGTCCGACTGTCATCCCGAGCGTTGTCGAGGGATGCGCCGCAATCTCGGCGATCGAGTGCGAGCGCACCTCGCTGCGCTCGCACAGGCTCCGGCGCGAGCAGTGGGGT